>CAMBUC010000241.1 GCA_945871045.1 uncultured bacterium | reverse complement strand
CATGTCGATCATCGTACCCTTGATCTGGAGATAGGCATTCATGCTCAGACTCAGGCACACCAGAACCACAATCAGTGTGGATGGCAAAAGGATCTTTAAGTAAATGCTCATTTTACGGCTTTTTTGATTGCTGTTATCTTCTTTGTTTTTACGTTTTCCCATATACTGTCTCCGATTGTTAAAAATATCTTCTATAATGTGATTGTACAGAAATAATCGAATTTTGAAAAGTATAAATTGCTATATATGAATAAAAAATGAATGAAAAAACTCCGGGAATACAGTTCCCGGAGCCCGCATGTTAATACTCGTCTTCTTCTTCCTCTTCCTTCTCACTGATATCATTCACCGGTTTCTCCAAACCTTCGATCTTGATACCATGCTTTTCTGCGTAATCCCAAAGAGCTGCATGAATGGCTTCTTCTGCCAGCAAAGAGCAGTGTACTTTCACCGGAGGAAGTCCGTCCAATGCCTCCATCACCGCCTTATTGGTTACCTGAAGCGCCTCTTCCACAGTCTTTCCTTTTACCAGTTCCGTTGCCATGCTGCTGGTTGCAACTGCAGCGCCGCATCCAAAAGTTTTAAACTTACAATCCTGAATCACGCCATTGTCATCGATATCCAGATACATTCTCATAATATCGCCGCACTTGGCATTACCAACAGTACCTACCCCACTGGCATCTTCGATCTCGCCGACATTACGGGGATTGTTAAAATGATCCATTACTTTTTCGCTGTACATAATTTTCTATTCCTCTCTAATATTTAATCGTTATTTCTGTTTTTTGATAAAATCTTCATATAACGGTGACATGGAACGAAGCTGCTCGATGATCTTCTTCAACTCATCCACCGTATAATCAAGTTCCTCCATGGTAGTTTCCTGAGAGATCGTCAAACGAAGGGAACCGTGTGCGATCTCATGCGGCAGACCGATCGCCAAAAGCACATGGGAAGGATCCAAAGAACCGGAGGTGCATGCGCTTCCGCTGGAACCGCAGATGCCCTTCTGGTCCAATTTGATCAGCATGGACTCACCTTCGATAAAACGGAAACAGAAGTTTGCATTGTTCGGCAAACGTTTTACCGGATCCCCGTTCAAACGGCTATAAGGAATCTCGTTTAATACCCGCTCGATCAGATGGTCACGCAGTTTGCACTCATAAGCCATTCGCTCTTCCATGTTTGAAGCAGCGATCTCAGCCGCCTTTGCCATACCGATGATTCCGGGCACATTATGTGTACCGGCACGGCGTCTGCGCTCCTGCGCACCCCCGTGGATAAAGGAACGGCTCTTGATACCTTTTCTGATATACATGATGCCGATCCCCTTCGGTCCGTTGATCTTATGGCCGCTTGCAGAAAGCATATCAATGTTCATCTCGTCCACATTGAGTGGAATATGGGCAAATGCCTGAACCGCATCAGTATGGAAAAATACATTGTGCTTGCGGGCGATCTCTCCGATCGCTTTTAATGGCTGAATGGAACCGATCTCATTGTTCGCAGCCATGACAGAAATCATGATCGTATCCGGGCGGATCGCCTGCTCTAACTCGTCCAGACGGATGATTCCGTTTTCATCCACATTCACATAAGTCACTTCAAATCCGTGCTGCTCCAGATATTCGCAGGTGTGGAGGATCGCATGATGCTCGATCGTAGAAGTGATGATGTGTTTTCCCTTGCTTTCATAAGCCTCAGCAGTGGCTTTTAATGCCCAGTTATCCGACTCGCTGCCGCCGCCGGTAAAGTAGATTTCCTCCGGCTTTGCACCAAGGATCCCTGCGATGGTCGCCCGGGCTTCTTCCATGGCTTTTTTCGACTGACCTGCAAAGGAATAAACACTGGAAGGGTTTCCGTAATACTCGGTGAAATAAGGAAGCATCGCATCCAACACCTCATCTGCAACGCGCGTAGTCGCCGCATTATCTAAATAAATATATTTCATGATAGTACTCTCTTTCTATAAATAAGTAGGGCAGGACATGGTGTCATTTGCCCTCGAATATAAACATTATACCCTATTTCATTTGATTGTCAAGGAGATACCCTACCTCCTTGCTATGAAAACATCAATGTGCTATACTAGGTATCAAATCTGGTGAAAAATACGTGTACGATGCGTATTTCAAGGTTGTAACCGATAAAATCATATCAACAAAGGAGTATCGAATCATGTCAGAATCAATGAAAGACTACGAAGCAGAGATCAATGCTTCCTTCCGCAAGATCGGTGTGGGAGACATTGTGACCGGAACCGTGATCGCCGTAACCGAAGACGAAGTCACCTTAGATCTTCGCTATTTTGCTCCCGGGATCATCAAAGCCGATGAGTACTCAGATGACCCGGATTGCATGTTGAAAGATGCCGTTGCTGTGGGCGATGTCATCGAAGCCACTGTGATCCGCACCGACGATGGAGACGGCAATATCCTTCTCTCAAAAAAAGAGGCCAACAACGTACTTGCATGGGACGTCTTAAAAGGTTATCTGGAAGATGAAAGTGTCCACACCGTACGCGTAAAGGGCATTGTACCCAGCGGTGTGGTCGCTTATTTAGAGGGTATCCGCGGTTTCATTCCCGCAAGCCAGTTAAGCCTTGATTATGTGGAAGACTGTAATCCCTGGCTCGGCAAAGACCTGGATGTCACTGTCATCACGGTAGACCCGGAGAAGCAGAAACTGGTGCTTTCTGCAAAGGTTGTCCTTCGAAAACAGCAGGAAGATGCGCGGAACCATAAGATCTCCATGCTTGTTCCCGGTTCTGTCGTAGAGGGAACCGTTGAAAGCCTCATGCCTTACGGTGCATTCATTAATCTGGGTGATGGATTAAACGGATTGGTTCACATCTCCCAGATCTGCCAGAAGCGCATCAAACATCCCGGCGAAGTATTAAAAGAGGGTGAAAAAGTGCAGGCCAAGATCTTAAACACCAACGACAACAAGATCAGCCTTTCCATAAAAGTTCTTCAGGAAGAAATGGTAGACACGGAGGCAGAAAATGCCGAAGCGATCGAATATACCACCGATGAGCAGGCAACCACGAGTCTTGGAAGTCTGCTGGCGGGGTTGAAACTCTAAACTATATATATATTTTAAAAAGACTGGCATTTCTGCTCCGCACCGTACGTGCGAAGTCGCAGAAATTGCCAGTCTTTTTTTCCAGTTTCACTCATACTCCCCACCCTACGCGCGAAGTCGCAGAAATTGCCAGTCTTTTTTTCTTCATTCTTTACTCCGCACCGTACATTCAAAGTTACAGAAATTGCCAGTCTTTTTTTCAGTTTCACTCCTACTCCTCACCCTACGTGCGAAGTTCCTGTAATTGCCAGTCTTTTTTATTCTTCCTACTTCTTCTCCGGCAGCAGGAATATGAACACCAGCGAACTGATCAAGAGCATGTACGGATAGTACAAAA
>CAMBUC010000240.1 GCA_945871045.1 uncultured bacterium | reverse complement strand
TGGACACCTGTCCAAGCCGATTGTGATGGAGGAAGTGGTTAAGATTATTGCGAGGAATCTCAGCCGACAATGGGATCATTGCCGTGATTGACTTATGGAAATCATTTTGATAGAATGACAGTACTCACTTGCATGGAGGTGACAATTTGGACGAAACAAGTCAAAAGATCATAGATGCAGCAATGACTCTGATCAGAGATAAGGGATATGTGGCAACCACCACAAAAGAGATCTCACAGGTGGCGGGTGTCAATGAGTGTACTCTGTTCCGTAAATTCAAAAACAAAAAGGAGATTGTCCTACAGGGGGTCAGTCAGAGCCAGTGGCGGGCAAATGTCACGCCGGATATCTTTGATACTGTCAAATGGGATCTGCAGCCGGATCTTGAAATGTTTATGAGGGCTTATATGGATCGGATGACACCGGATTTTGTGAATCTGTCGATTGGTTTGCGTGCGCCTCAGTTGTACGATGAAACGGCACCGATGATCATGAAAGTTCCGCAGACTTTTTTGGAGGCATTGACCGATTATCTGAACCGGATGTATGAGAAGGGGAAACTGTCAAAGATGGATTTTGATGCGCTTGCAATGACATTTTTCTCTGCAACCTTTGGCTATACATTTCTTCAGGCCTCCTTTGGAAAGAAGCTGATGGATGTGGATCGGGAAACATATATAAAAAATAGTGTGAAAATGTTTGTAAAAGGAATGAAGTAGTAATAGTTGGCACTGTCAGAAGGCAGTGCCGCTTTTTGTAGAATAACAAAAAATACTTAATATTTGAAATAAAATCTGTAACGAATCATAAATAAAAAGCATGAATGGATAGAGAACTGAATCACAGGAAGGAGGCGAGGGAATGCAGTCAATGGATGAGATTTATCAGACGTATGCGAGGACAGTCTATAAATTTCTGTTGTCAAAGACGCAGAATGAAGATATTGCGGAAGAGTTGACGCAGGAAACATTTTATCAGGCTGTCAGATGCATCCACCGGTTTGACGGAAGTTGTAAACTTTCCACGTGGCTTTGTGCAATTGCAAAAAACCAGTTGCGGGCGTATCAAAGAAAGCATCCGATCAACGAATCCATCGATGCGCATGAAGATCTGACCGGGATCAGTACAGAAGGGGAGATCTTTTGTCAGATCGAACGCGTTGATCTTATGAAAAAACTGCATTCGTGCCCGGAGCCTTATCGGGAGATCATATATCTTCGGATTTTCGGAAATCTATCCTTTCGGGAAATCGGCGAGATCATGGGAAGGACGGAGAACTGGGCAAGAGTGAACTATTACAGAGCAAAGGAAAGATTGAGGGAAACTGTTCAGGAAGATCGCGGCAGCGAAGAAGGGGAACAGTTCAGATTGAAAAAGGAGATGGAAGAAAATGAGTAAAATTCCGTGTGAGATCATACAGGATCTGTTGCCGTCTTTTATCGATGAGCTTACCAGTGATGTGACTAACAGAGAAGTGGAAGCGCATATGACGGAGTGCGAAAAATGCAGAAACGTATTCCGGCAGATGAAAACGCCGGATATCGAAACGGCAGAAACTGATGAAAAAGAAATTGACTTTCTGAAAAAAACAAAAAAGAAACACAGGAGGAATCTGATCCTGTGCGTGGCGGTTGTCTGGGCGATCGCGGTGGTGTTTTTTTGTGCAAGATATTATTTGGACGGACAGTATTTGAATACAGAATATCTTTCGTACAATCTGGATGTCTGGGGGACAGAACTGGCAGTTGCGGTAAACAGTACTTCGGATCAGGGAATTCAGCGGATAGAGATCAATGAATCAGAGGGTGTGGTAGACATCACTGTCCGTGGTGTTCCCAGGAGTATCTTCTATCAGACAACTGCTGACGCCACTTATACTGCATCGGAACCGATCCGTCAGGTCTGGATCGGAGACCGGATCGTGTGGGCAAACGGAAAGATGCTTTCGCCGCTCACCTCCAGTCTGTATGCAGTCTATAATCCCTACATTGGAAATATGTCCTCCAATGGAAAAATCGTGAAAGCGCTGAATATGACTGCCTACACCGGCGGCTTTACCAATGAACTTCAGACATCAGAGGAACCCTATTCCTGGAAAATGATCTTCCAAAATGATTTTTCGGCTGCCAGACAGGAGGCGTTTGAGGAAAGATTAAAACTGTATGCATATATCTGCCTTGCAGAGGTTGGAAATCTGAATGAAGTGATCTATGAATATAAAGTGGACGGCGAGACAAAGACGCTTTCCGTTACAAGCAGTGAAGCATCTGAATTTGCAGGTGAAGATATCAAGTCTGTTGGAAGGGATGTCAACCGGCTTGAAAAGTTAGTCAGAAAGACCGGGCTGTCCAATGTAGTCTTAGGCGGCGCGTCTGTGGAGTCCAATGCACAGGTGGATGTTTCGTATATAGATAAAACAGAGGATTTCATGGAATTTACAGTCATAAACTTCGCTGAGGATGCGGTCTGTGGCATGAGCATTAACGTGGCGTGTGGAAATTTATCCGGGCATCAGTCCATGCGTGAGGCAAATAATGAGGCATTGCAGAGTGGCTTAAATGTGAATTTTCAACTCATACCGGAAGACTTTGCATCAGTGATCGAGGATGGCTCCAAGGCGACGATCCGCCTGCGTGTCGTCGATCAGGACGGAAATGAACACGAGGTACAGGGGGAGGTATACGCGGATCTGTACTGGGGAAACAGGTACAAACTGAATCTTTCAGGAAATGCGAAGGACGGGTATTTTTTGGGGCAGTAATTAGTTTCGCTTGAAGAATTGACACATTTCGTTGAAAAAAATACCTATACAAAGAGTCTCTGAATCTGTAGAATGTCAGTAAGAACCGGATCTAAAATCGATAAACAGAAGGATTTTAGATATAGGCACCGATACCGGAGTCCTTCCGAGAAATATGTATAAGTATGGAGGGCTGCAAAGATACTGCGCATCCGGCTTGGGTTACGGAAGAATATTTTGAATATTTTCGCATGGAAAGGCAGAAAGAGTTCAGAGTAGATCTTCCGTTTTCGAGAGATAGCTGGAATGGAAGCATGCGGGCATGCAGGGATTTGCTCCGTTGAGGTAAGTGAGCAGGCAGTGCATATGACAGGCTTCTATCCCGGATCATTTCCGGAAGGATACTGTGGATATTATGCGAAAGAACGGGATGGAAAACTGTATGTAGGCTTTCGGTTCAGTGCAGTCTTTGGCATTTTTGAGAGCGGGGATTAGAGAACTTTTATAGATTGATCGAGAAAAAGAAAAACGGTGAATATAAGACGAAGCCGGGATTGATCTATCTGTGTTTTGCCAGTGATTTTTTGTTGGAGGATGCGGATCAGTGGAGAGGTGAATGCTGGGATATCATTCGAGAGAGATCTGATTGTACATTTTTGTTTCTGACAAAGCGAATCGAACGATTTATGCAGTG
>CAMBUC010000239.1 GCA_945871045.1 uncultured bacterium | reverse complement strand
TGTATCATCATTGCTCTGTTTCTTATATTCATTATAAACAGCCGCTGCGACTGCAGTATGGGTATCGATCACATATCCGGTCTCGTCGTAAAGCGCCTTGATCGTCTCAGCCGTATCTTCTTCCGTCGCATATCCACCAACGAAGTCTTCTAACTGCTCTTTCATCTCAGGTGTGATCTCATACACACCCTTCGTGGAAAGCGCCTTCATCAGATCCGCATTCTTTTGTGCATCATTTCCTGCAATGCGGTAAATAAGACGCTCCAGATTGCTGGAGATCAAAATATCCATGGAAGGAGAACTGGTCAGCATAAACTCTCTGTTCTTATCGTAAACGCCAGTCTCAAAGAAGTCAAACAACACTTTATTCTCATTGGAAGCACAGATCAGTTTTGCGATCGGAAGTCCCATGTTTTTTGCATAGAACGCAGCCAGGATATTTCCAAAATTACCGGTAGGAACCACAACATTGATCTTCTCTCCCTCTGCGATCACTCCCTCTTTGAGCAATTTTGCATAGGAATATACATAGTAAACGATCTGGGGTACCAGACGGCCGATATTGATAGAGTTTGCAGAGGAGAACTGGTAACCCTTCTTGTCCATCAGTTTTGCCAAAGATGCATCATTGAACATCTGCTTCACACCGGTCTGTGCCTGATCGAAGTTTCCGTTGATCCCGACAACGTATGTATTTTTTCCCTTTTGGGTAACCATCTGTTTTTCCTGAATCGGACTCACACCGTTCTTCGGATAAAATACAACGATCTTCGTTCCCTTCACATCCGCAAATCCTGCGAGGGCAGCCTTTCCGGTATCTCCGGATGTAGCAGTTAAGATCACAATATCATTTTTTACTTTATTCTTCCGTGCGGAAGTGATCAGAAGATGCGGAAGGATAGAAAGTGCCATATCCTTAAATGCGATGGTGGCACCATGGAACAACTCTAAATAATATGCACCCTTTGCTTCTACGAGAGGGGCAATTTCTTCTGTATCAAACTTTGTATCGTAAGCACTGTTTATGCAATTTTTCAACTCTGCTTCCGTAAAATCTGTCAAGAACAGTTTCATCACTTCGTAAGCAGTCTCCTGATAAGTCATGTCTGCAAGATCAGCAAGACTCACATCCAATGCAGGGATCTCGCTGGGAACAAATAATCCTCCATCATCTGCCAGACCTTTTAAAATCGCCTGTGATGCAGTCACTTTATCATTTGCATTTCTAGTACTCGAGTAATAAATAGACATTATGCTCACCTTTTTCTTTCTATTAATTTATTTTTATTATTATAATTAACACGTTTTCATCTGTCAACAAATATGGTATACTTTTGCAATATTGATATTCTGCAATATAGTGTAAAAAAGCAAGGAGATCATGCATGGCAACCGGTGTATACGAAGCAACTAAAAAAGATGGCACAACGTATTTTCGTGCAAATATTCATTTTCACTCCAAACACATCGCACTTGGAAGTTTTCCGACTTTTCAGGAGGCAAACAACGTCTTTGAACAGGCCCGTACACTACTGGCTGACACAACTGCCGCTCTTCCGGATGCTTTTTTCCAGTATGACAGGATTCCCTTTGAAAAAACAGTCATTCTGTTAAATTTCCGCAACAACGGCATGTATCTAGGCACGCCGATCTATCTGCAGCCCGGCCGGTATTTTACTTATTATCTCACACCTGATATCGAACTCAAATTTGACAATGATGATCTGTTTTACTATTCCAGCCACAAGATCTTAAAACGCGGCGGTCATCTCTATGTCAATGACTATGGTATGCAGGTTTCGCTGCTCTCCCGCTATGGCATCAAAAATTATGCCGTTGCTGGGATCGATTACGAGTTTGTCAACGGCGATCCCTTTGATTTTCGCTATGAAAACATCAGAAATATCAATCCCTATTACGGCGTCAGCCGTCATGATGATAATGGACGGATCACTTATCAGACGCGGATCCATATCAACGGCAATTACCAGATTGGGATCTATGAGAAGGAAACCGACGCTGCGATCGCTTATAACAAAGCGGTCGATCTGGCAAAAAATGCCGGGATCGACCGCAATTATCCTACAAACTATATTACCGGGCTATCTGCCAGCGAATATGCGGATATTTATACCCGGATCAAAGTATCAAAATCATACCGTGAATATCTTCAAAGGATACAGTAAAACGAGATACATGCCCTGCTCCGTTCCTTCAGAACAAAGTCGCAGAACATGGCATCTCGTTATATTTTTACTTATTTCGCGTTAATATAGTTTACCAGACCTTCCGCCTTGATGATCTTCTGCATAAACTCAGGGAAAGGCTGTCCCTGAAAGGACGTTCCCTTTGTTTTGTTGGTGATCACACCGCTGTCAAAATCTACTTCTACCTCATCTCCAGCCGCGATGCCTGCCGCAGCCTCCGGGCACTCGATGATCGGAAGTCCGATATTGATCGCATTGCGGTAGAAAATACGTGCAAAAGTCTCAGCGATCACGCAGCTGACACCTGCCGCCTTGATGGCGATGGGAGCATGCTCTCTGGAAGAGCCGCATCCGAAATTCTTATCCGCTACGATGATGTCACCTTTTTTCACATTGTTTACGAACTCTTTATCAATATCCTCCATGCAGTGCGTTGCAAGTTCTGCCGGGTCAGAAGAATTCAAATATCTGGCGGGAATGATAACGTCAGTATCTACATTATCTCCATACTTAAATACATGTCCGTTTGCTTTCATGTCTGTTTCCTCCTATACTTCTCTCGGATCAGAAATCTTACCTGTCAATGCACTGGCTGCAGCAACTGCCGGGCTGGCGAGATAAATTTCACTGTTTACATGTCCCATACGTCCGACAAAGTTACGGTTTGTGGTAGAAACACAACGCTCGCCCTCTGCAAGGATACCCATATATCCGCCAAGACAAGGTCCGCAGGTAGGCGTGCTCACGATGGCACCGGCCTCGATAAAGGTACGGATATATCCTGCCTCCATGGCATCCAGATAGATCTTCTGGGTGGCGGGGATCACGATCACACGAAGTCCCTTCTTTACCTTTTTGCCCTTTAAGATCTCAGCCGCAACTGCCAAGTCATCGAAACGACCGTTGGTGCAGGAACCGATCACGACCTGATCGATGGCGATATCGCCTACTTCATCGATCGTCTTTGTATTTTCCGGAAGATGAGGGAAAGATACGGTGGGCTTTAAAGTATTCATATCGATCACAAACTCACGCAAATATTCTGCATAGGCATCTGCCTCATAAACCATGTACGGTCTCTTGGAATGTTCCTTCATATACTCCTCAGCCAGCGCATCTACCGGGAAAATACCGTTCTTGGCGCCTGCCTCGATGGCCATGTTTGCAATGGTAAAACGATCGTCCATAGACAATTCTGCGATGCCGTCACCCACAAATTCTAAGGACTGGTACAATGCACCATCCACACCGATCTCACC
>CAMBUC010000238.1 GCA_945871045.1 uncultured bacterium | reverse complement strand
GGATGTAAAAGAACCTGAGGTGAAGCATGCCATTGCGGCGATGCGTCTGTTTCATATGAAGGGTGGAAATGTAACGATGCCCGACAAAACAGAGGCTGCAAAATATATGGACGAACTTTCGCCGGCAGCACAGATCATCGGTGCGATCAATACGATCGTCAATGATCATGGAACATTGACCGGACATATCACCGATGGTGTGGGATTCGTCAATAACCTGAAGGATCATGGGATTGAGATCAAAGATAAAAAGATCACAGTTGCAGGCGGTGGCGGGGCTGCTACAGCGATTCAGGTACAGTGTGCCTTGGATGGTGCAAGAGAGATCACGATTTTTAATAAGAAAGATGCATTTTTTGAGCGTACCCTTCAGACCGCAGAGAAGATCAGACAGGCAGTTCCGGATATCGTAGTGAATGTTTATGATATTGATGATACTGCAAAGATGACAGAGGAGATTGCAACCAGCGATATTTTTGCAAATGCAACGATCGTTGGAATGAAGCCAATGGATGATCAGAGCGTGATCAAGGATCTGTCTGCCCTTCGTCCGGGACTTGTGGTTGCGGATGCTGTATACAATCCGGAAGAAACTTTGATGCTTCGTCAGGCAAAAGAGGCAGGATGTGTTTGTGTGCCTGGAAAAGGTATGCTGTTATGGCAGGGTGTGGAAGCCTTTAAACTGTTCACCGGAGAAGATATGCCGGTGCAGGAAGTAAAAGAGAAATTTTTCAGTTAATTGCACATCAGAGAGTATTATAAAACGAGTGATATCTTACGCACTCTTGCCGAAACGAAAGGCAAAAGCGGCTGACGGATATCACTCGTTTTTCATCGTACAGGTAACTATTGTGCATCCTTCGCCAACCGGATGATCTCTTCGCAGATTTCAAAAGCGGATTTTCCATCTGTCTGGATCACGATGTCGGCAGCTGCTTCATATTTATTTCTGCGTTTTTCCATTAACTCAGAAATAAATGTAACATTTTTGTTGTTTTCCAAAAGGGGGCGGTCGTGATTATTTTTTACACGGTTTAAGATGGTCTCCGGAGATGCTGTAAGGAGAATCACTTTTCCGTTTTTCTTCATTTCAATCACATTTTCATCACGCATGGGAACTCCGCCGCCGCAGGAGATGACTACACCTTTTCGGTTTTGCAGTTCGCGCAGTAATTCGGTTTCCAGATTGCGGAAATATTCTTCCCCGTGAACTTCAAAGATCTCAGAAATACTCATGCCTTCGCGGTCTGCGATCACCTGATCCATCTCAATGACATCCATGGCAAATATCTGGCTCAGGGCATGGGAGATGGTAGATTTTCCAGACCCCATAAAACCGATCAATACAATATTGTAGTCAAACAATTGCCGAAACTGTATTTTTTTGCTGTTTAACAGGATGTTTTCAAAGACATCCATGACATTGTCTGCAAGAAAACGATCATCGATTCTGTGAAGCAGCAGGCTGCGTTTCTTTTCTTCCTCTTCAGGTTGTACGATGGGAAGGTCATGTTTGCGTTTGTATGCGGTAATTTCTTCGATCATTCGATAACGCATGGTAAGCGCATCAAGGATGATCTCGTCACACATTTCCAGATGATTCTGTAAGTTTTCTAACTTGTCCATTATAAAAACCTCTTGTTCATAAAATAAAAAGTTGTTGCATTACAAATCCTTTATCGCTTTGCATTGCTAAATTATACAGGATTCTTCTGTTCAATACAAGAGCTTTTTCAAATAGAAAAAATCTTTCCGAAAATGATTGCACTTGCAGGAAAAGAAGATTAAGATGAAACTCAAACAAATCATAGAGTGATGGAAAGATAATTGCGCTGTTGCGTGTTTTTCCATGAGAAAGGATGGATCGTTATGAACACGGTAAACGTAAGAAATCTTGTGATTGGCGAAGGGATGCCGAAAATCTGTGTGCCAATCGTTGGTGAGACAAAGGCAGACATCCTGTCGGAGGCAAAGACTTGTACGCTCCTTTCGGCAGATGTGGTGGAGTGGCGAGTGGATTGGTTTGCACAGGTATCTGATACGGAAGCGGTGATCGACGTATTAAAGGATCTCAGAGAAACGATAGGTGAGACCCCGCTCCTTATGACTTTTCGCACGAAAAAAGAGGGAGGAGAAAAAGAGATTGATGCAGAGGACTATGCATCATTAACGATTGCGGCAGCGCGATCCGGCTACGTGGATCTGGTGGACGTGGAGATCTTTATGGGTGACGAGATTGTAAGCAGGATCATTCGGGAAACCCACGCCGCAGGTGTAAAGGTGGTAGCCTCCAATCATGATTTTGAAAAAACGCCGGATAAGGAAGAACTGATTCGCCGTTTGAGAAAAATGCAGCAGATGGATGCGGACCTTCCGAAGATCGCAGTGATGCCGCAAAGTAGAAAAGATGTGCTGACACTGTTGGCAGCAACCGAAGAAATGTACAGGGAATATGCGGACCGTCCGATCATTACGATGTCCATGGCGGGCAGCGGTGTGATCAGCAGATTGTGCGGAGAGGTATTCGGTTCTGCACTGACCTTTGGTGCAGCAAAAAAAGCATCGGCACCCGGACAGATAGGGGTAAAGGATCTTCAAACCGTATTAAACCTGTTACATCATGCCATAACTGAAACTGATTTTGCATAGGTGAAATAAAAAAAGACCCAAAGGTCTTTTTTATTTTATATATTCTAATTCTTTTCTGCGATGTCATAAATGAGTTGTTCAGAGGCTTCCCACCCAAGGCAGGGATCCGTGATGGATTTTCCATAGACATGTTCACCGATCTTCTGGCAGCCCGGCTCTAAATAACTCTCAATCATAACGCCTTTCACCATTTTGCGGATCTCGGGACTGATCTGGCGGTTATGCATGACCTCCTTGACGATACGAACCTGCTGTTCATATTGCTTGCCGGAGTTTGAGTGGTTTGCATCGATGATCGCCGCAGGGTTGACCAGATCCATTTTGTCATACATCTCAATGAGGCGCATGATATCCTCGTAGTGATAATTTTGAACTGTGTTCCCATGTTTGCTGACAGCCCCTCGAAGGACAACATGTGTCAGAGGATTTCCGGTTGTCTCTACCTCATAGCCACGGAATGTGAAATGATGGGGGTGCTGTGCGGCATAAACGGAATTCAGCATAACGGAAATATCTCCACTGGTTGGATTTTTCATGCCGGAAGCAACATCAAAGCCACTGACGGTCAGACGATGCTGCTGATCTTCTACGGAACGGGCTCCGATGGCAACATAGGAGAGAAGATCAGAGACATATTCCCAGTTCTCCGGATAGAGCATCTCATCTGCCGGGGTCAATTCGCTTTCTTCGAGGGCACGAAGATGCATCTTTCGAACAGAAATGAGTCCGGCGATCATATCGGGAGCCTTTTCGGGATCCGGCTGGGAAGCAATGCCTTTGTAGCCTTCTCCGGTTGTACGGGGTTTGTTTGTATAGATACGGGGAA
>CAMBUC010000237.1 GCA_945871045.1 uncultured bacterium | reverse complement strand
AGTTTGACTGCGTCTACAATCTTATCAATATTCATATGTCCGGGTACGATCTCGTTATAGGAACTTACGATACCTACCATAGGTTTTTTCAACTCTTCAGAAGTGAATCCCAATGCGTTAAACAAACTTCTTGCCGGTGCCTGCTGCATGCCGGCGCGTGCATTATCACTTATCATGTTCTCTCCCTCTTTCTTTTTTATATTCTTTCACAGATCAGATCGCCCATCTGAGCGGTGCCAACCTGTGTGACTGCTGCCTTCTTATCCGCCTGCTGCGGCATAATGTCGATGGTACGATACCCGTCCTTTAACACCTGCTTGACGGCTGCCTCCACAGCATCTGCTTCTGCATCCAGATCAAAACTGTAACGAAGCATCATGGCTGCACTTAAGATCGTTGCGATGGGATTTGCAATCCCTTTGCCTGCAATATCCGGTGCAGAGCCGCCGCTGGGCTCATACAGACCGAATTTTGTATCATTTAAACTTGCTGATGAGAGCATTCCGATGGAACCGGTCACCATACTTGCCTCATCAGATAAGATATCGCCAAACATGTTCTCTGTTAAGATCACGTCAAACTGTTTCGGATCCTTCACTAACTGCATGGCGCAGTTATCTACCAACATATGCTCATAAGTAACTTCCGGATAATCTTTCGCTACTTCCTCAACGATCTTTCTCCAAAGACGTGAAGAATCCAGCACGTTTGCCTTATCCACACTGGTTACTTTCTTGCGGCGTTTCATAGCAATGTCAAAACCGCGGACAGCGATCCGGCGGATCTCGTTTTCATTATAAGTAAGTGTATCCACTGCTGTCATCACACCGTCACGCTCTTCTGTGACACGATCGCCAAAGTAAAGTCCACCGGTCAACTCCCGCATGATCATCATGTCAAATCCATCTCCGATAATGTCATCACGCAGCGGACAAGCCTCCTTTAATTCTTCATACAGATATGCAGGACGCAGATTTGCGAATAGATTTAAGGATTTGCGCAATTTTAAAAGTCCTGCTTCCGGACGAAGTTGCGGCGGTAATTGGTACCAGGGGGAGGTGGCTGTATTCCCTCCGATGGATCCCATCAAAACTGCATCGCTTGCTTTTGCCTGTGTAATCGCCCCATCTGTAAGGGGTACACCGGTGGCATCGATGGAACATCCGCCCATCAGGATCTCGTCGTATGTAAAACTATGATCAAATTTTTTTCCAATGGTATCTAATACTTTTTTTGCTTCTGCTACTACCTCCGGTCCGATACCGTCACCGGAGATCACTCCTACGTGAAAATTCATTGCTTTTTTTCCTTTCCGCTATCGCGGATGCAAAAATCCATTCAAAATTGCTTTCAGCAATGAGATTTTTGCACTTCCGCATCATATTCTCACGGTCTCAGCAGCCAGTGCTTCGACCTGTTTTCTACAATTATCTGTTTCTGTTATATGCAGAGAAAGGCGTATACGCAAAAATGTATACGCCCCACCCTATTTACTTTTTATTTTTTTGAGTCTTTTTTATCTTTTTTCTCCTCAACAGCCTTTGCTGCATCTTCCGGCTTTTCTACTGCTGAGATGGCTGCACGCTGCATCGGGATACGGCAATTCTTATTGTTACCGAACTCAATGATGACAGTATCTTCTGACATATCAATGATCGTTCCGTAAAAACCACTGGTGGTTAGTACCGTATCTCCAATCTCCAATGCCTGAAGCATGGCGCTTTTCTGCTGCTGCTCTTTCTTCTGAGGGCGAATCATGAAGAAGTACATAAAACCAAACAAAACGACCATCCAAAGTAACATTCCGGCCACACCGGCTGTCTGACTTGCTAAAATCATAGTAAATCCTCCTAAATTTCTGTTTCCTGTCTGTTCAAACCCGCGTGAAACACGGCTTTCAAAGAAGTCTGAACATTTACACTCTTACAATAATACATGAAAGTGTGGATAACATCAAGTATATTTTTTCAACAATGCTTATGATGAATCTCGTTTTGACTCATCGTGTACAGTTTTTCTGCTTTATAAGCGGCAAATCTGCCTTCCTCAAGCGCATCACGGATTTCTTCCATCATATTGTTATAAAAATAAAGGTTGTGCATCACCAGAAGACGCATGCCAAGCATCTCTTTTGCCTTGAGCAAATGTCTGACATAGGCTCTGGAATACTTTTGACATGCCGGGCAGCCGCAGCCCTCCTCGATGGGACGCATATCTTTCTCAAACTTCTGATTTAACAGATTGATCTTTCCTTCATTTGTGTATGCATGCCCATGTCGGCCGTTTCTGGTGGGATACACACAGTCGAAAAAGTCCACACCACGCTCCACACCTTCTAAAATATTCGCAGGTGTTCCGACTCCCATCAGGTAGGTCGGTTTTTTTCTGGGCAAATGAGGCACTGTCACATCCAAAATGTGATACATCTGTTCATGGCTCTCGCCAACAGCCAAACCGCCTACTGCGTAACCGTCCAGATCTAATTCTGAGATACGTTTTGCATGATCGATACGAATGTCATCGATGATGGCACCCTGATTGATGCCAAACAGCATCTGATGTTTGTTGACCGTATCCTCTTTGCCATTCAGTTCTGCCATCTTATCCTTGCATCGCATGAGCCAACGGGTCGTGCGGGCCACGGAATCTTCCACATAACTGCGGTCAGCAAGGGCAGGCGGACATTCATCAAACGCCATGGCAATGGTGGAACCAAGATTAGACTGGATCTGCATACTTTCTTCCGGTCCCATAAAGATCTTTCTTCCGTCGATATGGGAGTGAAAGTGTACACCCTCTTCTTTGATCTTACGAAGTCCCGCCAGGGAAAATACCTGAAATCCGCCGCTATCGGTAAGGATCGGCTGATCCCAGACCATAAACTTATGCAGTCCTCCCAGTTCTTTGATCGTCTCATCACCGGTACGCACATGCAGATGATAGGTGTTGGATAACTGTACCTGTGTTTTTAACTGTTTTAAATCTTCCGTAGAAACAGCGCCTTTAATAGCGGCTACCGTACCGACATTCATAAATACCGGAGTCTGGATGTCACCATGCACCGTGTGAAACACGCCTCGCTTGGCACGCCCTTCCTCTTTCAGTATCTCATAATCCAGTTTCTCAGTTCGGCTCGGCTCCGGCTTGTTCTGAATCGTTTCCATAATTACTTTCTTATTTCCTTATTTGCTGATTAATGGTGGAACAGACGTAAACCTGTGAAACTCATGACCATACCATATTTGTTACAGGTGGCGATCACATGGTCATCACGGATGGATCCACCCGGCTCAGCCACATATTTCACGCCGCTCTTATGAGCGCGCTCGATATTGTCACCAAAGGGGAAGAACGCATCGGAACCAAGTGCCACATCGGTATTCTGATCCAACCATGCACGTTTCTCTTCTGCTGTGAATACTTCCGGTTTTTCTGTAAAGGTGTTCTCCCATGTTTCGTCTGCAAGAAGATCCATGT
>CAMBUC010000236.1 GCA_945871045.1 uncultured bacterium | reverse complement strand
AGATCGGAAAGATCCGCCCCCGCACGGACAAGCGCCATAGAAAAATAGTTTTTCAGACGTGCTTTTCGCTTCGGAAGAAGTCTTTGATCCAGATACTCCAATTCCTCTTTGTGGTCCTTCATATAATAATAGATGGCATCTCCGATCTCCTGATCGTACATGCAGACAAACGCGTCATGGAATAATGTCAGTTTAGACAAAGGCACCGATTTCCCCAACTCCTCAATATCCGCCAGATACGCAAAACCGGTCACCGCCGTATCCTCCTGGCACACCTCGATCGCCGCTTCCTGACGCAGTTCCTTCGCGTCACCGGCATGTACGTTTTTGCGGCAAAGCTGCTTGCACTCTGTACTCTTCATCCGCCGAATGGATATGTCACGCTGACTCCAGTATTTTACCACCGCATCAAAACCGTTATCGTTTGAGACGATCACAAACGCATGGCCTTTTTGCGTCGCCACCCGGGCACCTAACTCCGTAACCAACTGAAAATCAAGGGCGTTATTTCCTTCTACGCATTTGATCCACCGGATCGGACGGTCAGCAAGTCTTGTTAATTCGATCACTTTCTCATAACTCATATGGGGACTCTTTTCCGTATAAAATACAAGAATCTCATCCTGTGCATCCATTTCCGTCACCAGTCTGATCCACACGTCATTTACATTCTCACTGTCTACAAAATAAACCGTTGGTAATTTCAACTGTTTCATGTACTTCTCCTCATCAAAAGAATTTCATAAACCTTAACTTGTATCATAGCACAAAGTGGTTGTGAAAATCCACACCAAATGTTAGAATAAAAAATAGATTTGTTTTCTAGCAAATATTATTTATTCAGGAGGCCTTTGAACATATGAAAAGAAACACGATCTGTGTACAGGGCGGATATACGCCCGGCAATGGCGAACCCCGCCAGATCCCCATCATTCAGAGCACAACATTTAAATATGACACCAGCGAGGATATGGGAAAACTATTTGACCTGGAGGCAGAAGGCTATTTCTACACTCGTCTTCAGAACCCTACCAACGACTACGTGGCTGCAAAGATCGCAGAATTGGAAGGCGGCACTGCTGCAATGCTCACATCCAGCGGACAGGCTGCAAATTTCTTTGCCCTGTTTAATATCTGTGAATGCGGCGATCACATCGTATCCAGCAGCACTATCTACGGTGGAACTTACAATCTGATCGCAGTCACCATGAAACGCATGGGCATCGACGTGACTTTTGTTCCCCCCACTGCAACCGAAGAAGAGTTAAACGCAGCGTTCCGTCCGAATACAAAGGCAATGTTTGGTGAGACCATCGCAAATCCGGCCCTCACCGTATTAGACATCGAGCTGTTTGCAAAAGTTGCACATGCACACGGAGTTCCGCTCATTGTAGATAATACATTTGCAACACCTGTGGGCTGCCGGCCCATCGAGTGGGGCGCAGATATCGTCACTCACTCTACCACTAAATATATGGATGGCCATGGCGCTGCTGTGGGTGGCGCCATCGTTGATAGCGGTCATTTTGACTGGATGGCACATGCAGACAAATATCCCGGGCTGACTACTCCCGATGAGAGTTATCACGGTGTAAACTATTGTGAGCGTTTTGGCAAAGAAGGCGCATTTATTACAAAATGTACCGTTCAGCTCATGCGAGACCTTGGTTCGATCCAGAGCCCTCAGAATGCATTCCTGTTAAACCTTGGATTGGAGAGCCTCCATGTACGTATGAAACGTCATTGCGAAAACGGACAGGCGGTCGCTGAATTTTTACACGACCATCCGAAGGTAGCTTACGTAAACTACTGCGGACTCCCGGATGATCCGTATCATGCACTTGCAGAGAAATATTTGCCCAACGGAAGCTGCGGCGTTGTTTCTTTCGGACTTGCAGGCGGCCGTGAAGCGGCAAGCACGTTTATGAAGAGCCTGAAGTTAGCAGCCATCGAAACCCATGTTGCAGATGCAAGAACCTGCTGCTTGAATCCCGCATCTTCTACCCATCGCCAGATGACCGACGAACAGTTGAAGGAAGCCGGAGTTCCCGCTGAACTCATCCGTATCAGTATCGGTCTTGAAGATGTAGAGGATCTGATCGCAGATCTTTCTCAGGCATTGGAACAGTGCTGATCTCATAATCACTCAATAAAAGAAAAAAATGAGACTGTTTGCAACAGTCTCATTTTTTATGCTTGATCCGATTACCAAAGACTCTTTTCAAATACAGCTTCACCTGCATTTTGTAACTTCGTTATCTCGGCGATCGTTTGATCGATCGCTCCTACTAACTGTACGGAAACTTCCACAGCTTCGTCATAAAGAGCCTGTCTTGCTTCCACATCCTGATTTAAACGCTGAAGTACGGTCTGACCCATCGTATGGAAGGTACTATGCAAAGTTCCGATCCGCTTCCAAAATTCCTGTATTGCAGGGTTTTTTACGTTAATCGCACGATAATAGTGACCAAAGACACACTTCTTGGGATTCAACTGAATCGGGTGCTCGATTCCCTCATCAACAATCTGCTTCAGCAGTGCCAGCCAATTTGCATGGGCGGTCTTTGCCTTCGTAAGAATATCTATAATTTCCTCATTTTTAGGTGCACGGCGGCTCTTTCCCAAACCTTCATACATGTTTTCTACGATTCCCGACAGCTCATCATCAATCTGCGACAACTGTTTTGCATAATCCACACTCTTTTCCGCATCCACCCTGATATTTGCGGTCATATCTGCCAGCCGCTGGGCATCCTTCGTAGAAGTATCCATTGCGGTATTGATCTCAGAGATCGCATCCCAGATGTCACCGATGGAAGTATTCATTTCATTTACATCATCCGCAATATTTCTGAGACGACTGGTATTTGCAAGCACGCTGGCTGTTGCACCGTCGATCATCTCACCCATACGGTTTCCGGATTCCACTGATTTCTCCAGACTGATACGGCTCTCCTCCGTTGCATGATTCATCTGGCTCACAAACTGTCTCATATCCACCAACTGAATATTGGTGTCATCTGCCAGTTTACGCACCTCATCTGCGACAACCGCAAAACCTTTTCCAAGTTCTCCTGCACGGGCTGCCTCGATGGAAGCATTCAGTGCTAACAGGTTCGTTTGGCCTGCGATCTCCTGAACCTTGTCTACGATCTCATTTACCTCATCAACCAAACGCATCAACTGGGACATTTCCTCTGCCATGACCTTCATGTCCTGAACCAGTTCATCCTTCAAGTCTTTTGCGTTATTTAGCAATTTCTGGCTTTCCTCTGTTTTGGCTGCCAAAAGTTGGGCATCCTCATTCAGGTTGTTGATCATTTGGGCAGTGGCCTTTGCATTCTCATCCACCAAATTTAAACTTGCCGTTGTCTCTTCAACCACTGCCAGATTGGATTCACTGACCGTAGACAGCGTCTTTGCATAATCCATCAACTGCTCTGAAATATGTGTCATACCAACATCAAAAATACTTAATCTGCTT
>CAMBUC010000235.1 GCA_945871045.1 uncultured bacterium | reverse complement strand
GGACGTTCTTTCTGTCTCGCCCATCGCCCATTGCCACGAGAAGCGCCCATTGCCATATTCCTACCATATCCATTGCTAACCACATCCATTTCAAACCGTGATGTTTACATTATCCGGATTAGTTGCTATAATGCAGATGGATATTTTAATTGTAGTTTTCTATTTGCTTTGCCGCAAATATAAGATCACATACATTGTGGCAGGCATTGCAAGTAGGTATGAGGAGTATTACACGATGATGAGAAGTAGTGGCATTTTGTTACCGGTGAGCGCACTCCCCGGAAAATACGGAATTGGATGTTTTTCTAAGGAAGCATATGAATTTGTGGATTTTTTAGAGGCAGCAGGGCAAAAACTTTGGCAGATCCTACCACTGGGCCAGACCAGTTACGGAGATTCGCCGTATCAGTCTTTTTCTACATTTGCCGGAAATCCCTATTTTATCAATCTGGAAACACTGATCGAAGAGGGGTCTCTGACCGAAGAGGAATGTGACAAGGCAGATTTCGGAAAAAATAAAAAGTACATTGATTATGGAAAAATGTATCATAGCCGTTACAAGATCCTTCATGTGGCATTTGAGCGTACGGATCTGAAAAACAATGCGTCCTATCAGAGATTTTGCAGGGAAAACAGCCATTGGCTGGATGACTACGCGTTGTATATGGCGATAAAAATGGATCACGATGCGAAATGCTGGAACGAGTGGGAGGATGACATTCGTCTGCGTAAGCCGCAGGCAATGGAAAGTTATCGTGAAAAACTGGCATCAGAGATCGAGTTTTACCGTTATCTTCAGTTTAAGTTTTCGGAGCAGTGGGAAAAACTGAAGGCCTATGCAAACGGTAAGGGTATTCAGATCATCGGCGATCTGCCGATCTATGTCGCCTTTGACAGTTCCGATGCATGGGCAAATCCGAAATTGTTCCAGTTTGATGAGGACTGTAATCCCATTTCTGTGGCGGGCTGTCCGCCGGATGCGTTCTCGCCTACCGGACAGTTGTGGGGAAATCCTCTGTATCAGTGGGATTATCACAAAGAAACCGGTTATGCTTGGTGGATTAAACGGATGGAAGCCTGCTATAAGATGTATGACATCATTCGTATCGATCATTTCCGTGGTTTTGATGCGTACTATGCAATCCCAGCCTATGCGGAGACAGCCGAGTTTGGTGCATGGGAAGAAGGTCCTGGCTATGAATTGTTCGAGGCAATTGAGAAAAAACTTGGTAAATTAAATATTATCGTTGAGGATCTTGGATTTATCACAGATTCTGTACGGGAACTGGTGAAGAAGACCGGTTGGCCAAACATGAAGGTTCTGGAGTTTGCCTTTGATTCCAGAGATGATGCGGGCACAAATGAGTATATTCCTTATGTTTATGATAAGAATTGTGTGGTCTATACAGGAACGCATGATAATGAGACGCTGTATAGCTGGTTGGACAATATCAGTAAGGGCGATCGGAAACTGGTGGAAACTTATCTTGGTGAAGAAGGCGCTGACAAGAAGCGTTTAGTTCAAGGAATCATACGACTTGCCATGTCCTCTGTTGCTGATCGCTGTGTGATCCCCATGCAGGATTATTTATGTCTGGATAACGAGGCCCGAATGAATGAACCTTCTACCCTCGGAAAGAACTGGAAGTGGCGAATGGGTTCCGGGAAACTCACAAAAAAACTGGCAAAAGAGATTTATGATCTGACGGTTTTATATGGAAGAACGAAAAGAAAACCGGCATCAAAAAAGAAAGTAAAGAAGTAATAAAAATGGGTTCGATCACGGGTCATTTTACATAGGAACCCCGTTTTTGGGTGACCGTCCTTCGTATACATATAGTATACAAGCCAACCAAAGAAATGGTTGAGCAACTACCGGAAGGAGGTCACCGAATATGCCCACTGTAATTGAAACCAAAATGAACCCGAGGCATCATTTTAGTAATCTGATCATTCAACAGGTTGATCGTTTAAAGAAAAACGGTTTTAGCAGCCGGCAGATTGCGGATGACATTTTGATCCCCGTTTCTGAAGTAGAAGAGATCCTGACACTTGTGTGAGATCAGATATAGAGAATCTTAGAAATTCATCTTCTTATCATCTTAGGATGAGCCATATCAAATATGGAAGAAGATGAGTTTCTTTTTTTGTTGACAAAAGTTGATAGCAGTTAACATAAGTTTACATAATTTTTTTGTTCCCTTAGAAGTAGTATCATGATATAATGAGTGCAAGAAAGTCAACATGCTTGCATGATTGACGAACGACGAATGTTGATCGTGAGTTGATTTTGCCGAAGCAATGTTGTTCATGAAATAATAAAAAGGTATGCCGGTGAGTTTTTTTCATCGGCAGTTAGGTGGTAAGATGGAAGCATTTGTTCATAAACATAAGATACTTACGATTGTTCTGGGTATTTCCCTTACGGTACTGGTGATTCTGGCAGCAATCTTTTTCCTGCGGGCAGAACACTATAAGACACATTTTTTTCCGGGAACGGTGATGAGCAGCGTGGATGTATCGGAACTGACGGAGGAAGAGGCGACCGCAAAGGTGTCCCGGTTTGTGGCTGATTATCTGTTGACAGTCCATGCCAGAGAAGATCAAACCTATTATATCGAAGGACCTTCCATTCGATACGGTTATGTACCAAATGGTGAGATCGGAAAGATCCTTGCAGCGCAGGATCCGTATGATTGGATGAAGCAGCGCAAGGGTTCCAAAGAGCAGGAGATCGATCTGTCCACAGCCTATGATAAGCAGTTGCTGGAAGTAAAACTTGCCGGCCTTGCATGTATGCAGACAGATCTGATGGTGGCGCCGGAAGATGCAAAGATCGAATGGGTGGATGGGAGTTATCAGTTGATCCCGGAAGTGATGGGAACAACGCTTTCTTTCGATGAGGTGCTGCAAGTAGTCACGCAGGCGGTGGAAAATGGTGAGACGGTCGTGGAACTGGAGGATTATTATGAAGATCCCAAGATCTTTCGCGATGATCCGACGCTGAACGCCTGCATGGATACGATCAAAGCGTATTACGGAACAAGTATTACCTATACCTTTGGAGACGAGGAACCCTTCGAACTTACGAATGAGACGATCCAGTCCTGGCTTCATGTGGACGAGGATTATCAAGTCAGTGTGGATGATCAAAAAGTCACGAATTTTGTTCAGCAAATGGCATCCAAATATAATACATACGGAGACGTGCGGGAGTTCAAGACTTCTTTAGGTGACAAAGTGAAGATCGGCGGCGGCGATTACGGCTGGGTCATTGATAAGGAGAAAGAAAAGGCACAGATCTATGAGGATCTGGCGCAGGGTGGTCATATCGAGCGTGAGCCGGTATATAATCAGACTGCTAAGGAGTATGGTGCGTATGACATTGGATCAACCTATGTGGAGATTGATTATACCAATCAGCATTTGTGGTATTATGAAGACGGCGAACTGATCGTTGATACAGATATCGTAACCGGAAACCTGAGCCGGTGGAACGGTTC
>CAMBUC010000234.1 GCA_945871045.1 uncultured bacterium | reverse complement strand
TATCAGGATGTGACCAAAATGGAGGCGCCGGTATCCGTACATTTGGCACAGGCGAAGTGCTATGCATATATCTATGCCAGTCAGCATGGCTTTGAAGAGATTGGAATTCAAATGACCTACTGCGATCTGGATACAGAGGAAGTTCAGCGGTTTTATACGCGTTATGGATTTGCAGAGTTAAGTGCATGGTTTGATGCCTTGATGAAAGAATATCATAAGTGGGCGGACTTTCAGTATGAGTGGCATCAAAGGAGTATTGCTTCTATAAAGAATCTGGAGTTCCCCTTTGCGTATCGGCCGGGGCAGAGGGAGTTAGCAGCAGATGTTTACCGGACCATTCTTCGAAAAAAGAATCTGTTCATTCAGGCACCCACCGGAACCGGAAAGACCATGTCGGTGTTGTTTCCGGCAGTTCGGGCCATCGGAGAAGGGCAGGGGGAGAAGATCTTTTATCTCACTGCGAAAACGATCACAGCCACGGTTGCCATGGAGACATTTTCTATCTTTCGGTCGCATGGCTATCGGGGAAAGATCGTTCAGATCACAGCGAAAGAAAAATTGTGTAAGTGTGAAACACCGGAGTGCAACCCGGATGCATGTCCCTATGCAAAAGGTCATTTCGACCGTGTGAATGATGCGGTATTTGATCTTTTGCAGAAAGAAGATTGTTTTTCCCGGGATGTGTTGTTGGAACAGGCAGACAACTATATGGTCTGCCCCTTTGAACTTTGTCTGGATGTGTCCAGTTGGAGTGACGTGATCGTAGGGGATTACAATTACGTCTTTGATCCAACCGTGTATTTAAAACGTTTTTTTGCAGAAGGCAATAAAGGTGATTATCTCTTTTTAGTGGATGAAGCGCATAACTTGGTGGAGCGCGGGCGGCAGATGTATTCCCAGCGTCTTGTAAAAGAGGATGTGCTTTCGGTAAAGCGGCTGTTGAAACCATACAGTAAACGGGTGGAACGGGAGTTAGACCGCGTGAATAAGATCCTGCTTTCCTATAAACGGGCGTGTACGGATTATGTGATCCATGAGTCCATCAATGATCTGGTATTTGCCCTCATGCGGCTTGCTTCGGAAATGGAGCGTTTTTTACAAAGACCCCTTGCGATTCCCGAGCGGGATGAAGTGATGGAGTTTTATTTTGGTCTGAGAAATTTTTTGAACATCTATGAACTGGTGGATGAAAACTATATCATTTATTCCGCTATGGAGGAAGATGGAAGTTTTTCCGTAAAACTGTATTGTGCAGACCCGTCAAGGAATCTGCAGAACTGCCTTGACAAAGGACACAGCACGGTATTTTTTTCCGGGACATTACTTCCCATCGGTTATTATAAGCGTTTGCTTTCCACAAAACCGGATAATTATGCGGTGTATGCCCATTCCATTTTTACCGCGGACCAGCGCCTGCTTTTTGTGGGAAAGGATGTAAGCAGCAAGTACACCCGGCGGACGCCGGAGGAATTCAGTCGGATCGCTTCCTATATAAAAAAGATCGCCTGCGCAAGACAGGGAAACTATATCGCATTTTTTCCTTCCTATAAAATGATGCTGGATGTGGAAGCGCAGTTTGAATATCTGGCGGGGGAAGCGGTGGATGTGATCTCGCAGACCCAGAACATGAGGGAGCAGCAGCGGGAGGAGTTTTTGGCAGAGTTCGGTCAGGAAAGGGATCGTTCGATGGTGGCCTTTTGTGTGATGGGCGGCATTTTTGGGGAAGGCGTAGATCTTCGGGAAGATCAGCTCATCGGCGCCATCATCGTTGGCACCGGTATTCCCCAGATCGGCGGAGAGAGTGAGATCTTAAAAAACTTTTTTGATGCCCGGGGCGGGGACGGATTTGACTATGTGTACCGGTTTCCGGGGATGAACAAGGTACAGCAGGCGGCGGGGCGTGTGATCCGGACTTTATCCGATGTTGGCGTGATCGCCCTTTTGGATGAACGTTTTATGCAGCGCGAGAACCGGCGGCTCTTCCCGAGAGAGTGGGAGGATTGCAAGGATTGTACGCTGGAACAGGTGGATGAACTGCTTTTGGATTTCTGGAATGGGAGAGATCAGAACCCGAAAGAATAAAACAGTTGCATTTTTCGACAATTTTTTTTATCATAGAACTGATTAGTGATATATCGATACAACTTAATGGAGGAACGATCATGAGTAATGTACGTCGCATATATGCGGAGAAGAAACCTGATTTTGCGGTAGCAGCAAAGGATCTGAAGTCAGAGATCAAAAGCTATCTCGGAATCCAGACAGTGACAAATTTGCGGGTGCTGATCCGCTATGATATCGAAAATATTTCGGATGACACCTATGAAAAAGCAAAGGTGACTGTATTCTCAGAGCCGCCGGTAGACGATCTGTATGAGGAGACATTTGATGCAAAGGGCGCTGCTGTATTTAGTGTAGAGTATTTGCCCGGACAGTTTGACCAGCGTGCAGATTCTGCGGTACAGTGTGTGCGTCTTTTGAATGAGGAAGAAGAACCCATCATCCGCTCTGCGACTACCTATGTGATTGAGGGGGAAATCGATGAGGAACAGTTGGAAGCCATCAAAAAACATTGCATCAACCCGGTGGATTCCAGAGAGACAGGCATGGAAAAGCCTGAGACGTTAGTGCAGGATTTTCCGGAGCCGGAAGATGTAAAGATCTTTGACGGTTTTACAACAATGGCAGAGGCAGATCTGAAGGAGTTATATGATTCGTTGAATCTTGCCATGACTTTCAAAGATTTTCTGCATATTCAGAATTATTTTGGAAACGAAGAAAAACGTGATCCTTCGGTTACAGAGGTGCGTGTACTGGATACGTACTGGTCGGATCATTGCCGTCACACCACATTTTCGACAGAACTTACCGATGTGACATTTGGCGATGGCTATTACCGTACACCGATGGAGGACACTTACAAAGACTATTTGGAAACCCATCAGAAGATGTATGCCGGCAGGGACGATAAGTTTGTCTGCCTGATGGATCTGGCTCTGATGGCGATGAAGCGCCTGAAAAAAGAAGGAAAACTGGAGGATCAGGAGGAATCTGATGAGATCAATGCCTGCTCCATCGTTGTTCCGGTTGAAATTGATGGCAAAGTAGAAGAGTGGCTGGTGAATTTTAAGAACGAGACCCACAACCATCCGACGGAGATCGAGCCTTTTGGTGGTGCTGCCACCTGTCTGGGCGGTGCGATCCGCGATCCCCTGTCCGGACGTACCTATGTATATCAGGCAATGCGCGTGACCGGTGCTGCTGATCCCACGGTCTCTGTCAAGGATACCATTCCCGGCAAACTTCCCCAGAAGAAACTGGTGCGTGGCGCTGCACAGGGTTACAGTTCCTACGGAAACCAGATCGGACTGGCAACCGGATATGTAAAAGAAATCTACCATCCCGGATACGTTGCAAAACGTATGGAGATCGGTGCGGTTATGGGCGCTGCTCCCAGAAGTGCAGTGCAGAGACTGACCTCTGATCCCGGAGATGTGATCATTTTACTGGGTGGACGTACCGG
>CAMBUC010000233.1 GCA_945871045.1 uncultured bacterium | reverse complement strand
GCATGCGGTTTTACGATGCCGGTGCAGCGTGTCTGCCGCCCGGATTACAGTTTCCGTGGCTTTCAGGGACAGATTGAAAGCGGAAGTATTTCTGTCGGTGACACCATCACCGTACTTCCCAGCAAAGAAACCGCCAATGTCCGCGAGATCCTCTGCGGCAACGAGAACGTCCCCAGCGCAGACACCGGACATGCTGTAACGATCCGGCTGGATACAGAGATCGATGTTTCCCGTGGCTGTGTACTCACAAAGGACGCAACTACGAAGATCGATCATCTGTTCTCAGCCTCCATCTTGTGGATGGACGATTCCAAACTTGTAGAAGGAAAAAGTTATCTGATGAAGACAGGTACACAAAAAATCCCTGTGACCGTTCTTCGCATCCGTCACAAGATCGATGTAAATTCCGGTCAGGAGATCGCTGCCGATACCATCAATAAAAACGAGATCGCTGTCTGTGATTTTTCCACTGCGACAGACTTTGTGTTTGACACCTTTTCACAGAACCGGGCACTGGGATCGCTGATCCTCATTGACCGCATCAGCCACATGACCTCTGCATGCGGAACGATCACACAATTGCTGGAGCGTGGCACGAACCTGACCTGGCAGAACACGGATATCACACGGGAATTTCGCGAAAACCAACTGGCTCAAAAGGCCTGCACGATCTGGTTCACCGGGCTTTCCGGATCCGGAAAATCCACACTGGCAAACGCGCTGGAAAAACGTCTTGCAGCCATTGGCAAACACACGATGCTTTTGGACGGTGACAACGTCCGCATGGGATTAAACCGCGATCTTAGTTTTTCCGAGAGAGACCGTATTGAAAACATCCGCCGTATCGCAGAGGTTTCAAAACTTATGAACGAAGCCGGGCTGATCGTTCTGACTTCTTTTATCTCTCCCTTTGCCAGCGACCGCAGACGTGCCAAGGAGATCATCGGTGACAGATTTTTGGAAATCTACGTCAGCACTCCGCTGGAGGAATGTATGCGCCGTGATGCGAAAGGTTTGTATGCATCTGCAAAATCCGGAAAGATCGCCCATTTTACCGGCATCAGCAGCCCTTACGAAATTCCGGCGAACCCTGATCTTACTATCGATACCACAAACCGGGATCTGGATGAATGCGCGGATGAACTGTTTGCACGAATCAAGGATCTGATCTGACAACTGCAAAACCACAGCGGCACATGCATCCTGTGTCTTTGCAAAGAAAGGATATACCCATGAAAACGCTTTATATACACATCGGAATGCCCAAAACCGGAACTTCCTCCATTCAGCGCTTCCTCCTTGGCAACGAGACCGTTTTAAACGAGTATGGATACTGTTTTCCCCATTTTCCGTATAAATATCCCTACGTATATGACAATCGCAACGGTTATTTTCTGATTGGCAAATGCTATGACGAGGAGGGTATACGAGATCTAAAGTTAGAGAGAAAACGACTGAAAGACGGACTGACACACATTTGTAGGTGCTTTAAAACATATGAAAATGTCATTCTCACAGAGGAAACACTGTGGCGCTGCCTTTATACAAGAAAACTGGTTGCGCCCACAATCAAAACACATGCAGAAACACACGGCTATCAGGTAAAGATCATAGTCTATCTGCGCCGTCAGGATGAATTTCAGATCTCTATCTGGAAGCAGAATGTGAAACATGCAAAGACTGCCATGACGATGAGTTTTGAGGAACGACTGACGGAAGTGCTGGAGAATGAATCCTATCTGTTTGAATACGGCTCCAGACTGGATGATCTGGCAGAAGTGTTTGGTGCAGAGAATTTGATCGTTCGGCGTTTTGAGCCTGACAGTTGGAAAAACGACTCACTGATCGACGACTTTTTGAATTGTATTGGGTTGGAACACACCGAAGATTTTCATGATCTTCCCTCAGAAGCCAATCCCAGCCTGTCAGAAAATATGGCATACATGAAAGGGATCATCAATAAAAGCACTACCTTTTCCAAACAGGAGATTTCCTATTTGGGGCAAATTATGCGTGATCTGTCCGGAGAATCCTCTGCTGCCTATCCTTGCAGCATGATGTCCGCTGAGGAAGCAAAAACATTGTTAGAACGGTTTGCAGATGAAAACGAACATGCTGCAAAAACCTAGTGCAAGGATGACAGACCGTTGTTTTCGGACCGTATGAAAGATGTACCGAAATGGCAGCCGGACAACCCGCATATGCAGGAGGATATGATCCGCTTTTTCTCCACCGCCATCATTGATCTTCGCCGGGAAAACCGGATTCTATTCGAGGAACTAAAAACGCTTTCTGAGGAACAAAAAACACTTTGTGAAGAGTTAAATCAACTGCAGAAAACTGTTGCCAACGAACAGAAATTATTCCGCATGTTTAAGATGAAACTGAAACATCCCCTCCGGACACTCAAAGACCGGTTAAAATCAGCGATGCACCTTTTTTAAAAAGGTGCATCGCTGATAGTAGTTTGCATAGAAATCAGATATGGAAGCACTTTTGAACGTCCACCAATTTTCCTAGTACCATGATCGTTTCGTTTGGCTCTAACCGTGTATCTGGTGCAATGTTCATAGTGAGTTTTCCATCCTGTTTGATTCCAAGAATATTTACATTATATCTGTTTCGAATATCCAATTCGCGAATAGACTTTTGATACCAGTTCATCGGTACTTCTACCTCGAAAATACCATAATCCTCTTCGATCTCTATATAATCTGCGATATGATCTGAGGTATAGCGGATGGAAGCCCAACTCGCCAACTGTCGTTCCGGATAGAGCACTTCATCTGCCCCGTTCCGCAGAAGGAACTTGGCATGTATATCTCTGGATGCACGGCTGACCACGAGTTTGGCACACAGTTCCTTCAACAGAGAAGTGGTCTCTAAGGAACTCTGAAAATCACTGCCAATCGTTACGATGCAAAGATCAAAGTTACGGACGCCCAGTGATTTTAAAAATTCCTCATTGGTACTGTCTCCAATCTGTGCGTTTGTGACATAGGGCAGCAGGGATTCTACGCGCTCTTCGTTCTTATCGACTGCCATCACCTGATGATGCAGTTCGTTCATTTTCATTGCGATGTGTTTTCCAAAACGGCCTAGGCCGATCAAAAGTACGGTTTTCATTATTTTCCTCCTGTTTTATTGGATACCCGGACGGCTGTCGGAGATGCATCCATGTAAGACACGCTCTCGCTCCGTTCAAAACGTAACGGATACTATGAAATTTTCTGCGTGGGAATTCCACTTGAAAATTTCAAGTACCGACGTTTTTCAAGGGTCTTACATTGGAATGCATCCTCCGATAGCCTGGGTATGAAATAGTTGAACATTTTATACCATGATTCATCATAAGATAACGTATTTAAAAAATTATCCTACCGTGATCTTCTCCTTTGGCGCCTTGGACACGTTGGGTTTCGTGCCGGATATGGCTGCGAAGACTACAGTCAGGCCTCCCACACGGCCGAAATACATAAGCACCGTCAAAATGATATGGCTGGCCAGCGACAGGTTCGGTGTCAAGCCAAGGGAC
>CAMBUC010000232.1 GCA_945871045.1 uncultured bacterium | reverse complement strand
CATGTCAGTATCATAGATCATGCACAGGGAATCTTAAAATTTTATAAAATTCCACACATTGCCATTCACACATGGTATAATCAATCGGGCAGGAGACACGCTTCTGCCCGATCTTTTCGTCGTATAGGAAACTTCGTCTCCGATACGACAAAAGCCTAAGGAAGGAGAATACATATGGCAAAAAGAATATCCTGGCTGCATGCATTGTGTCTGAGTCTTGCTATGACGGTGACAACCGTCTGTCCGGCTCTGGCAGCGGATGTGTCGGCCTATACAAATGGTGCGGATGTGCAGCAGTCAGCAGTTGTAACGGCTGCAGGCACTGCTACAGAGAAAACAACACCTACCTGTGACCCGATGCTGGCACGAAGAGTGCTGGTTGCAATGGGGGTGATGAACAATAACCGGATATCGGAGAAAGGTTTGCAAAAGAAAGTGACGCGTCAGCAGTTTGCAAAGATGCTGGTGCAGATCTCGCCTTACAAAAATAAAGTCGGAACGACGGTAAAGACCTCCATGTATGCGGATGTCAAACGGACGAGTGCGTATGCGCCTTACATAAAGATCGCAGTAAAAAATGGCTGGATGAAGGGCAATCTTCAGGGAAAGTTCCGGCCGAAACAGGCGGTCACTTTGAAGGAGTCGGTCGTGGCCGTACTTGCCATGCTGGGATATTCCGATTCGGATTTTCAGGGCAATCTTTCCAGTGCGAAAATGTCATTTTACAAAGCCCAGAAGCTGAATAAGAACATCTCCAAAAAAGCAAACCAGACAATGACCTACGGTGATATGAGCTGCCTGCTCTACAATCTGCTGGTGACGGCAAATAAGAGCGGAAGCATTTACGCGAAGACGCTGGGATATGAACTGGATGCCAATGGAGATATCGCATACCTGCCGATGGTTTATGAGGAACTGGATGGTCCGGTGATCGCAGGGGCGGATTGGAGATCGCAGATTCCCTTTGAGACCGATGAGTCAGTGATCTACATTGACGGCTCAAAGAGCAGGGCATCGAATATACATGAATATGATGTAATATATTATTCGGAAAAACTGAACAGCATTTTCGTATATCAGAACCGTGTGACAGGCCGCTTGAACGGTGTTTCACCGGATCGTTTTACCCCAAATGCAGTGACTGTTGCAGGTACGAATTATGCACTTGCAGATCAGGGTCTGGCTTATGAGGTGTCTGCAATGGGCAGTTATGAGATCGGCGATTATGTGACGCTGCTGCTGGGAAGGGACGGAAAAGTAGTCGGAATGGGCAATGCGGCGAAACTGAATTCATTTATCGGCGGTATCATTCTTTCAAAGACCGAAAAGGTCAGTGATGAGAAGAATTCTACCGATGTGAAAAAATATGTGACGATGTTAGATACGATAGGAGAGACCCATGAATATGAGGTCAGCGATCTGACAGGGTTCTCTGAGCGAACTCCGGTGGAAGTGTCCTTCGATAATGGGAAACCGGTCGTAAATAAAGTCTCTTTAAACAGGCTGAATGGGATTGTCAGTTCAGATGCGGGAAGTTACGCCGGTTATCGTCTTTCAGAGAGTATCCGGATCTTAGAATATGATAACGGTGGATGTTACAACAGCGTCAAACGAAATCGTCTGGCAGGGCTGACTATCAATGCCAGCAATATTCTTTATTATCATGTGAATGCAGATAAGGAGATCACAGACTTGATCGTACGGGGTGTGACCGGGGATAATTACAAATACGGAATTCTGATTGCAGCGAGTGAGATTGCGAATGCCCAGGCAATGATTTTCCAGGGAACCTACAGTTATCAGATCGGTTCCCAGAACGGTGTGGCCACAAGCAACGGACAGATCTTTGCAATGCAGGGATATTCAGGCCCGGCACAGTTTGCCTTTTCATCAGACGGATCCGTGACCGGAATCAAGACACTGGGAAGTATAGAGGTTACCTCTATTACGAAGACCGAAGTTTCGAACGGAAAGAACGCGTATACCCTGGCAGATGATGTCGGCGTTTATTTAAAGAAGGGTTCTAACTATTATGAGACAGAATTGTCAAAGGTGATGAGTTTGAACAACTATGAGTTGACTGCATATTACGATGGAACCACCGGAGGAAGAGTCCGCGTGATCGTTGCAAAAGCAAAATGACTATATGCAGGAAACTTGCATGTAAATGAGTAGGAAGGAATGGAAAATGAAAGATAAACTGGTAACGTTTCTGAAACGGCATTATAAAGGGCTGATCATACTTGTGGTACTTGCAGTTGCAATTTTTGTTGTGCTGCCGAAAGTGCTTGGCAATAAGGCAAATGAACTGATGCAGAGTATGTATCAGACAGAAAAGCCCAGTGTGCAGGATCTGCAAAAAACATTGACGGGAACGGGTACGATTTCGCCCAATGACCAATATGCGATTACTTCCATGGTACAGGGGGAGATCATGTCAGCTCCCTTTGAAGCAGGAGACATCGTAGAAAAAGGACAGTTATTGTATCAGTTTTCAACGGAAAGCGCTCAGGATTCCGTGACTTCTGCGGAACTTGCCCTCAGACAGGCAAAGCAGAATTATGCAGATACCGTGGATGCACAGACGCAAAGCAAAGACAATCTCTCACTGACAAGTCCGGAGGAGGGATATGTGAAAAAACTTTATGTTTCAACGGGAGACAAGATCGCTGCCGGAAGCAAGGTGGCGGATGTTTATGATAATACAACGATGGTGTTAGATGTTCCGTTTAATGCAGCAGATGTGAAGCGTTCCTGGGTCGGAAAACGCGCCAGTGTATACGTGGCTGACGATGGCGAAAGGCTTAAAGGAACAGTGACCGCGATCGCTCCAAACACGGAAACATTGGCCGGAAATATGGTCGTTACCTATGTGACCATCGAGGTGAAGAATCCCGGTGCGATCTCTGCGGGAATGAGCGGAACGGCAAGTATTAGCGGCGTGGATTGCAATAGCGAGGGCAGTTTTTCCGTAAAATCCGAGGGAACGATCCTTGCCGACGGCAGTGGAACGATTGAGAAACTGAGCCTGAAAGAAGGACGTTATGTACATAAAGGCGACACCTATCTTGTATTGAAGGATCTCACCGTGGGGGACAGTGTGAAAAGTGCCGAACTCTCCATTGAAAGTGCCCAGAACCAACTTTCCAGTGCAAAAAAACGGCTGGATGATTACAGCATTACAGCGCCTATTTCCGGAACCGTCATCACAAAAAATGCAAAGGAAGGCGATAATATCAACGCTACCTACGGGAATCCATTGGCAGTGATCTATGATCTGTCAAAGGTAAAATTTAAGATGAAGGTCGATGAACTGGATGTATTAAATATCTTTGTGGGGCAGGAGGTACAGGTTACAGCAGATGCCTTGGAAGGTGTTTCCATGACCGGACATATCACAAATATCAGTTTGGAAGCGATCACTACCGGTGGCGTAACAGAATATCCGGTGACGGTTGAGATGGATGAAGTAGGCTCTCTTTTGCCGGGTATGAACGTGTCTGCAACCATCGTTTTAGAGGAGGAAAAGAATGCGCTGTGTATCCCTGTGAATGCGTTGATGCGTGGAAATAT
>CAMBUC010000231.1 GCA_945871045.1 uncultured bacterium | reverse complement strand
CTCACTTCCGTCTGCGGCACTAGTCGCCAACTGATCGCACCGCTCATTCTCCGGATGCCCGTCATGGCCCTTCACCCAGAGAAAGTGCACCTGATGGGGCTCCATGGCTGCCAGAAGCGCTTTCCACAGATCAATGTTTTTTACCGGCTTCTTATCGGATTTTATCCAGCCTCTCTTCTGCCAGCCATCGATCCATTTTTGATTAAATGCATCTGTCAGATACTTGGAATCCGAATAAAGATCCACCTCACAGGGGCGATTCAGTTGTTGCAGTCCGCGGATCGCTGCCATAAGTTCCATACGGTTATTTGTGGTTTTCTTATAACCGGCTGATAATTCTTTCTCATGGACAGTGCCTTTGCTGTCCAAATAGCGAAGCACAACGCCATATCCGCCGGGTCCGTCCGGATTGCCTCTGGCTGCTCCGTCTGTAAATATCTCAACTTTCATTGTTTCTCCCAGTCCATAACTATTCAGACCTCATCTCGATTTCGCTAAATAGTTATTCCAGTTCCTCAAAATACTGATTTTCGTGATCGATATGCATGATCCGTCCCATAAATGTGGGATTCGAGATGCGGCTCAGATACTCATCGATAATACCGTATTGCTGCCAGCAGTGCATCGGAAATACATACTTGGCAGATACATTTTTGAGGAAATAATCAAACCCCTTAAACTTATGCTGCTCCAACCGGGGGTCCAATACTACAAACGCCACATCGAAATAGGTGTCAGACATCTGATTTACCTGATGCTTGTAACCGCGCTCCATCTTGCCATTTATAAGATCACCGGCGCCTTCCCACGTCCAGTTATGCAGATCGCCCGCGTGATAGATGTGCTTGCCATCCGCCTCCACCGCAAAGGCAACACCTGCATCCGTTGATAGATAGGTGCGGATCTTCATGTCATCGATCACATATTCTTCGTTGTTTGTAACATAAGTGATCTTTTCGCGGATCGCAGGATCAATGCCATGCTTTTTCATAAAATTAGGGCTCAGTTTTGCATCCTTTGAAATGATATAATGGATATTTTCATAACGCTCAGCAAACCGGTAGATATCCATATCAAAATGATCCTGGTGCTTGTGGCTGGCAAAAAAGTACATCGGTGTATCTTCTTCATATACAGGAAGTTTTCCACCGAAATGAAAGCCGTTGACACGGTCACCGTTAAAATAATCAAATACCAGAACCTTTGTATCCAGTTCTACCACAAAACAACTGTGGTGAATAAACAACACATTCATCTTCTTTTTGCAACCTCAAACTGTTATTTCATCCTGCCAATGATCGCGTTTGCTTTTGTATAGATCTCCTTCGGATCAAATCCGATATGAAAGACTCCATTCTCATAAAGAATCCGTCCATTGACCATTGTCATTGTTACATTCTGTTTACTTCCACTGTAGACCAGATTTTTCACCAGATTGTTCTCCGGCTGCATGTTCGGCTGCATGAGATCGATCATGATGAGATCTGCTTTCTTACCCACTGCCAGATCATCACAATCGGAAAGCCCCATAGCACGGGCACCGGCAGTCGTCGCCATGTAAAACACCTCTTTTGCAGGCACTGCTGCCGCATCCATATCTTTCACCTTGGCAAGTGCGGTTGTCAAAAACATCTCGCGAAACATGTCCAGACAGTTGTTGCTGGCCGGTCCATCCGTTCCGATAGCAACAGCGATGCCCTCTTTCAGATAACGGCTGATGGGAGCGATGCCGCTTGCCAGTTTTAAGTTGGAAGCCGGATTGGTCACCGCGGTCAGTCCACGCTTTTTGAAGATTTCAAAGTCCTTGTCATCCATCCATACACAGTGGTATCCGCCACCGCCGTACTCGTACATGCCCAGATCTTCGGTCAACTGTGTCGGTGTCCTGCCCCAACGGCCGATGCACTCCTCCACCTCAGACTTTGTCTCGGAATTATGCATGAACAGAGGGGAGTGCAGTTTCTGTGCCAGTTTCGCCACGCCTTCCATCAGTTCCATGGATGTGGTGTACTCTGCATGGAATCCAACGATAAAACTGGTCAGATCACTCATCTCATTCACAATGTGATAATTCTCCTCCAAAAGTTCCACGGTTCCGCCAAAATTGTTCAGGCCGCTGGTCTGCACCGTACGAAAACCGGTATCGGCAGACGCCTTTGCATCCACCGGTGGGAAGAAATACATATCAAAATTGGAGGTAATACCACTGGTTAAGTACTCCATGATTCCAAGAATATTCAACCAGTATACATCATCCTCTGTAAGCTGCCCTTCTCTGGGAAATACCTGCTGAAACAGCCAATCCTGTAACGGCAGATCATCTGCATAGGAACGGAGAAAGGTCATAGCCGTATGTGTGTGGGCGTTTTTAAACCCGGAAAGCAGTAACTTTCCGCCGGCATCGATCTCACGATCCCAAAGGATCGTCTCACCGGGTTTTAACACGCTTTCTGTATCACTGCCATCACCGATATAGGCGATCGCATCTCCACGCACCCACAGTTCCCCCTCGATCGCCTGATACTCGCGCTTTGCATCGTCCTTCAGACACAGCACTTTTGCATTATAAAAACGTACATTCATCTTTTTATCCGCTCCTTAAAATTAAAGTATCTTTGCGATATTTTTGATTGTCTCTGACAAAAGTTGCTTGAACATCGGCGCAACAGCATCCGCGGTCTCTGTGATCTCAGCATGTGTCAAAGGCTTCGGTGAAATTCCTGCTGCCAGATTCGAAATACAGGAAATTCCAACCACTTTCATGCCCATGTGCTTTGCTGCCTGTGCTTCACATGCGGTGGACATTCCAACGGCATCCGCGCCCATCATACGGCACATATTGATCTCTGCCGGAGTCTCATAGGCAGGACCGGTCAGCTGTACATAGACACCCTCTTTTAAGTTGATGCCCAGGTCGCAGGCTGCTTTCTTTACGATCTGCTGCAGATCCTCGTCATATACATGGCTCATATCCGGGAAACGGGTTCCAAGTTCTTCAATGTTTGCACCGAGAAGCGGGGAAGGAACAAAACAAGAAATATGATCCTTGATCAGCATGAAATCTCCTACGTGGAATCCCTGCTTGATACCGCCGGATGCATTTGTTAAAAACAGAACCTTTGCACCCATCATTTTCATCAAACGAGTGGGAAGCACGACATCTGTCATCGGATATCCTTCATAGTAATGTACGCGCCCCTGCATGATCACAACCGGAACACCCTCTACATAACCAAATACAAAGCGTCCCTTGTGAAGCGGAACGGTAGAAACCGGAAATCCCTCGATCTCTTTATAATCTAAAGTTGCCACTACATCGATCTGATCTGCATAATCACCAAGACCGGAACCGAGGATCAAAGCTACCTCCGGAACAAAATTAATCTTTGCCTTTACGCTCTCATAGCATTTTACTAATTTTTCATATACCTCGTTCATTCTTATATCTCCTTGCTTAACTTATTCGTTACTAATCCGCATTATTTATTATTGTACCAAAAGAAAGGTCCATGCGCAAGGCGCGAACCTTTTTTACAATTTCTTGAAAATTTTTTATTTAAATTCCACCGCCCGCTTATGCGGTGGAATTTAATCTCGCACAGTTGATATTTACTCTTTCATACAAACG
>CAMBUC010000230.1 GCA_945871045.1 uncultured bacterium | reverse complement strand
CACTCTTTCCCTACACGACGCTCTTCCGATCTCCAAGGCTTGTGACGACATCGTTTCATTTAAACACGAAGATCCTGATGGTGGCAGACAAGTATGACCGTCTGACTGCCATGAGCCTCAACTATGTGCCCATATCATCGGTACAGGCGATCCACCATCTGGAGAAACAGGGAATGCTTTACGATTCATCCATTGTGGATGCCCTGTCATCCGCCCTCTCCATTTTACCGGTGGGACAATGTGTGGAGTTATCCGAGAACCGCCGGGGAATGATCCTGGCGCAAACATCCGGTGATCAGTTCCATCCGCAAGTGCTGGATCTGACCACAAATGCGGTCTATGACTTAAACAGCCCGAAACTGCGCGATGTGATCAAAGTGGAGGATCTTTTATCCACCATAGATCAGCGTTATCCCTTTGACGAACAAAGCCTTCGGCATTTTATTCCGGATGTCCAGCTTCAGACCACTACACGCCGCATCCGCATGCGTTTGGAAAAGGCCAGAAAACGCGAGGCGGCAAAGCATCCCCACAGATAGAAAACTTTTCTTTCATCAAACATCTCAGTTCTTATCTGCATTCCGGTAGATAAGAACTGTTTTTTTGTCCGTTTTCCCATTTTCTTAAGTCACACAATATCTTTAGTTTCAGGGCTGTCTAATATGTCAACCCCTTTATTTTTCCAGTTTCTCATGTATTAGACACGGGGCAGTTGTCCAATCCGTACACCTTTGCCCCAAAATGATTCCGATTTACATAGTTTGCAAAAAGGAGGTTCTTTACTGCATGGAAAACAGCATCTTTTTGACCACAGATCTGTCCATCATCCCGGAAGCAGTCTCATCTGATATTCTTTTCGCGGATTTTTACCGCATCTATTACTCCGACATGGAAGGACGCTTAAAGTCAACGACACTGGCACTCAAACACTCCATCGTCTGCGACAAAATACTTCCCACCTTTGCAGCCCTTCCCATGAATGCCATCACGCCTCAGATCATCCGACGCTGGCAGACCGAACTGCTCTCGAAAGGTTACAAGGACACTTATCTCAAAACCATTGACATGCACTTGTCCTCCATCTTTAAATATGCAGCAAAGTATTATGATATTCCAAACCCCTACGCCAAAATTGAGCACATGGGGTCAGGCAACACCCGCTCTATGCAATTCTGGACGCTTCAGGAATACCGCACTTTTATCAGGGAATTTCCGGATCAGCCGATGGCATTCATCGCCTTCGAACTGCTCTATTGGTGCGGCATCCGGGTCGGTGAACTGTTGGCGCTGACACCCCAGGACATAGACGAAAAAAAGCACTTGCTAAAGATCACAAAAACCTATGTCCGCCATGACCACAAAGATATCATCTCCGCTCCCAAAACGGAAAACAGCATCCGCAATGTCGCGATGCCGGATTTTCTCTTTGCGGAAGTCATGGACTATATAACTGACACCGGATTAAAGAAAAATGAACGTCTGATCCCACATTCCGTTGCATTTCTGACTTATCACTTAAAATGCGGATGCAAAAAGAGCGGCGTGCCCCAGATCCGTATTCATGACATTCGGCATTCCCACGTTTCTCTGCTCATTGATCAGGGATTTACGGCAGTGGCCATCGCAGAACGGGTGGGACACAAACACATATCCACAACCATGAATGTTTATGCCCATCTTTTCCCGAACCGCCAGCAACAGCTCGTACAGGCGCTGGAGCAGATGCGTGACAAATCCATCTGCCCGATGCCGATGACCAAGAAAATGTGAGCATTTTTTAGGAGGAACCTCATGCCAAAAAAATTTACATCCACGATATCTCCTGCGATTTCAGAGTGTGTTCCGGAAGACATCACGTTCACAGATTTTTATCAGATTTATCTTCACGACATGGAAGTACGACTAAAACCGGCTTCCATAGCATCCAAAAAAGCGATCTTTTCGGAAAAGATCCTGCCTTTTTTCGGACCACTGCCCATGAAAAGTATTACCACGCAGCATGTCCGCAAATGGCAGTCGATCATCCTGAAACAAAACTACAGCGCCACATACCAGCAGCTGGTTGATTTTCAGTTGTCTGCCATCATGAACTATGCCCAGCGCTACTATGATTTCGCAAATCCCTGCAGCAAAGCAGGTCATATCGGCGGTACAAAGACAAAACAGCTGAGTTTTTGGACACTTGAAGAATACGAATTGTTTATCTGCCAGTTATCTTCCGATCCGGAAGCTTTTACCGCCTTTGAGATCCTCTACTGGACCGGCATGCGCCAAGGGGAATTACTGGCACTTACGCCAGAGGATATAGACCTCAAACATCAGGTGATCCACATCACCAAAGCATACACGCAGATCGATGGCAAAGATATCATCTCCACACCCAAGACACGGAAAAGCATACGCGACATTGGAATTCCAAAGTTTCTGCTTGATGAGATACAGATCTATCTCCGCACAAACCACATCCCCAAAGGCAGCCGTTTGTTTGACCGAACACGCCACTATCTGTTTAAAAAACTGCGTAAAGGCTGTGAAGCATCCGGTGTCCGGCAGATCCGCATCCATGATATTCGCCACTCCCATGTTTCTTTGCTCATCAATGCCGGTTTTTCGGCGCTTGACATTGCGGAACGGGTCGGACACGAATCTGTTTCCACGACACTGGATGTCTATGCGCACCTGTTTCCCGACCAACAGCAGTTCCTCATCGAGCGGCTAGAGGCACTCCACCGGAAAATAGCAGAGACCGCAAAAGAAACCCCATAAAATGCCTTTTGGGGAAGTGGCATGGGTAACACTAGTACTGTAGTCACAATTAAGTTTTTAAACACCAAGACCAAGAAGTACACCACAAAGAAGTATCGTTGTGTAGTGAAAGCAGCCGTTGAGGAAAAGAAAATTGCAAGCGCAATCGAGTCTGCTTCAGCAGTGGGCGCTAAGACCGTTAAAGTCGTATTTGATGGAGATCTGACCACGACCAGCGGTGTGGCTATTTCTGTGAAGAAGGGCACAACTGAACTGAACAAGGATTCCGTCACATTTAACGATTCCAAAACCGCTACCGTTACATTAAAGACCGGCCTGACCACAGGCACCTATACCGCAGTTGCAACCGGTGTTGTTTCCGGATCAACTCTGACAAAAGATTTTTCCGTTGAGAGCGAAGAGTATGTTGCAAGCATTGAGTTATCATCTAAGAAAGCACCAATGACAGGCACATCAGATCCTACAAACAAAGAAGCAACTATTACCTATGTAATGAAAAACCAGTATCGTGAAGTCGTAAGCAACAGTGCGGCTCCGAATTTCATTGTATCAACAGGTATGGACGCAACATCTACTTACAAGAACGGTGTTGGTACTGCCAAGATCTCAAAGCCCACCGCATTTATCCCCGGCGATACCGTATATGTCAATGCAGTTTTGACAAACGGAACACATGTTGCGACCCTCTCTGACTCTGTTGAGATCGTTTTACCTGCATCCTTTGATCGGGCCGAGATTGCAGGCGTTTACAATAAGACCTTAAAGAAGATGGATACGATTACATCTGCAAAACTCAATGATGGCAGTTACGTATATCAGATTTTATTTACTGCTTATGACCAGTACGACAATATCATCGATG
>CAMBUC010000229.1 GCA_945871045.1 uncultured bacterium | reverse complement strand
TTCGGTAGTGCGAAAGATACAAAAATACTTTATCCTCCCCTAGAGAAAGACCTGCATCACGCAGGTCTTTCTGTTTATATATCGCTTTTCTGTTTTGACAGCACCATCATCCCAGTTGATTTTCGAATTCAACATCACTCATGGGCTTTGCAAAGAAATATCCTTGGGCATAATCACATCCCATTGCCCGCAAACATTCCGCCTGTTCCTCTGTCTCAACACCTTCCGCCACTACCTTCAGGTGTATCCTGTGTGCCATACTTATAACATCCTGCAGCAGATTCTCATCCAAAGGTTTTTCTAATTCATTGCGGACAAAGGCCATGTCCAGTTTTAAAATATCCAACGACATCCGTCCCAGCATATTTAAGGAAGAATAGCCGCTTCCAAAATCATCCATCTCAATAACAAACCCGCATCCCTGCAGTTTTTTGACCATATTGATGATCTGATCGGGGCTTTCCGTATAGGCACTCTCAGTAATCTCCAAATGTAAAAGAGCCGGGTCAATGTCGTATTTGTCCGTCAGATTGCAAAACGTCTCCACCAGATGTGACTGATAGATATCCGTGCGGGAAACATTGACTGACACCGGAATCTGAGGATATCCTTTTACTTTCCACTCATGCAGTTTCTCGCAGACGCACTCCCAGACATATTCATCTAACTGCTGAACAAAACCATTTTTCTCAAAAAGCGGGACAAATTCTCCCGGAGACATAAATCCCCAAGTCGGATGGATCCAGCGGACCAGAGCCTCTGCTCCCACCATACAGCCATCTTTGAAACTGTATTTGGGTTGAAAATAAACAGTAAACTGTTTTTCAGATAATGCCTGTCCCATGGCATCCGTGATCTCCTGCTCCCGAAGAAGACGATTGCGGAGCGTATCATCGTAGACTGCCACATGCTGATTGTATATTCCTTTTATGGTGTCCATGACCCATGCGGCACGGTCACACATCTGTTCAATGGAGATTGACCGGTCAACGATCTCATATATACCGAGTTTTACAGAGATATTTTCCATCAGTCCCGACCGGGTCACTTTTCTCGCTTGTTCAAACCGCTGCCGTCCGTCTTTTTCACGTTCCTTTTCCACCAGAGCCAGAAACCTGTCTGCACTATAACGTCCGCAGATCGCATCTTCCCCGACTCTGTTCTGAAAGATCTTTGCTTCTTCAATGATCAGCTGATCCCCGGAGTCCCGTCCAAATGTATCATTGTACAGTTTGAAGTTTTCCAGGTTGCAGCACAGGATCGCATAGCCTTTTTCCGGATTCTTATCCAGACATTCCCTTACTTTCGTGTAAAAATACTCTTTTGAATATAGTCCGGTGAGCCGGTCATACTTGAAGGAATTTGCAAGGGCTGCCGTTTCACGAAGTTTGATCAGGTTTTCCATACGGTGTTTTATAATCTGAAGACGGTAAGGCTTGGGAACAAAGTCTGTGGCTCCATGCTTCAATGCAGTCAGTTCCTCCTCTTCACTCTGCCCCTGTGTCGTCACGATCACCGGTATCATGGAAAACTCTGTCTCCGCTTTTATCGTATCCAGAAACGCATATCCATCCATCACCGGCATCATGACATCCAGTAAGATCAGTGAAATGTTTTCCCCATGCTGTTTCAGGATGTCCAAAGCCTCCTTCCCATGTTCTGCTTCGAGAATGATGTATTCGTCCTCCAACGCAGTTCTCAATATCTCCCGATTTAACTGATTATCTTCTACAATCAATATCTGATGTTGCTTCATTTTCTATTCCTTTTCTCCATCCCGAAAGAAACCGCACATGGTATCCTGCCAGCATCCATGGGCCGGTCTCCTCATAAGTATATACATGCATCTAACCACACGAAGTACGCAATCCCCGAAACTCAACGATTATACGGGTTCGTGATAAAATCGTATGGTGTCTGCTGATAAACGTAATAATTGAGCCAGTTGGAATAAAGAATGTTCCCGTGGGAACGCCACTGAAGTCTCGGTTTCTGATTACAGTCATCGTTCGGATAGTAATTCACGGGCACATCAATGGGAAGTCCCTGATTTTTATCGCGCATGTACTCTTTATGTAAGGTCATACGATCATACTCGGGATGACCCATAAGAAAGATCTTTCGTCCATCATTATCGATCACCAGAAATACTCCTGCCTCCTCCGATTCTGCCAGAATCGTAAGTTCCGGTACAGCCTCAATATCTTCTCTGCTCATTTCCGTATGTCTGGAATGCGGCGCCATAAAATAATCATCAAAGCCTCGTACAAGCGGTATCTTGCGGTTCATCACCTGATGCTCATAGACACCGAACACCTTTTTCTCCATCTGATGCTTTTTGATCCCATAGTAGTGATACAGTCCGGCCTGAGCCCCCCAGCATACATGAAGGGTGCTGGTCACATGGGTCTTTGCCCAGTCCATGATCTCGCATACTTCATCCCAATAATCCACCTGTTCAAAATCCATATGCTCCACCGGTGCTCCCGTGATGATCAGGCCATCGAGATTGCGATCCCGGATTTCTTCCAGTGTCACATAAAATTGATCTAAATGCTTCTGTGAAGTATGTGCAGATTCGTGACTTGATACTGTCAGGAATGTCACGTTCACCTGCAGCGGTGTATTTGAAAGCGAACGTAAGGTCTGAAGCTCATTATCCTCTTTGAGCGGCATCAGATTTAAGATTCCGATCTCGATGGGACGAATGTCCTGATGCTCCGAACGAGTCTCATCCATTACAAAAATATTTTCATTTTCCAAAATCTCCCTTGCAGGAAGATTACTTTTAATCTTTACCGGCATAACCGTGCCCCTTTCTCTTATTCCGTAAAAATAATCGTTTCTTCTATCTTACTCTTATCCGTCATATATGCAATAGTTCCGATTCATTATTCTTTGATCATCGCAAAAAAATCTTCCTCAGAAATGACCGGAATCCCCAAACTGACTGCCTTGTCCAGTTTACTTCCGGCAGCTTCACCGGCTAAAAGATAACTGGTTTTCTTGCTGACAGAACCGGTACACTTTCCTCCGTTTGCTTCGATCAGTTCGGCGGCTTCCTTTCGTCCCAAGGTAGGAAGTGTTCCCGTAACAACGATCGTAAGCCCTGCAAGGGCAGCCCCCTGTGCCTGTGACTGGGAGGTCAGATTCATTCCAAGCGCTTCCACTTCCTCCAGCAGCCTTCTGTTTTCTGCATCTGCAAAATATTCATGGATACATTCCGCTGTGATTCCGCCTACATCCGGTATTTGGACCAATTGCTCTACACTTGCATCTGCCAGTTCATTCAAAGTCGCAAAATGCTTCATGATCTCTTTTGCCGATGCTTTTCCTACGTTTCGGATCGCCAGGGCAGTCAGAAACTGATCCACGGTATTTTTCTTACTCTCCTCAATAGCCGTCAGAATCTTATCCGTGTTCTTTTCTTTTCCCATGATACCTTTTTCCACCAGTTCATCCCGATGCTCATGCAGACGATAGATGTCCACATAATTCTTCAGGTATCCTTCCTCTACCAACGCATCTACATAAGTGGAGCCAAAGGCTTTGATATCCATTGCATCCCGACTCGCAAAATAAGCCAGCGTGCGTTTCAGCTGTGCCGGACAGGAAGGGTTCGCGCAACAGATATCTGCC
>CAMBUC010000228.1 GCA_945871045.1 uncultured bacterium | reverse complement strand
GATGCAGAGTCTTTTGACCCTAGCATCCTGCCACGCCCATCGCCCATTGCCATGAGAAGCGCCCATTGTCATGGTTACGAATACGAAGAATTTATAAAGGCTTGTGATACCGTAAATATGCGGTTTCACAAGCCTTTTTATATAGGTACGAAATATTACAAGAAAAGTTTTTGCCTCACAATTACAGAGACTGCGGGATCAAAATAATCTGCCATGTTACTACGCAATCTGCTTGCTGGGAGTAGGCTCATAGATTGCTGCACCAAGAGGATCTGCGCTGAAAACGGCTCTGACCACAATCGTGTATGCTGCGTTTTCCAGTCTTTCTGGTTCATTCGCAAGTGTTTCACAGTCAAAAGCCCTAACAACGCCACTTCCGGTATCAAACACCTTTGCGGCAAGAATCACTTCTTGATCAGGAGACAATTTGATGTTTTCTCCCAATTCATAGCCATTAAAAGCCCAGGCAGAAATATTTAGATTTGCCGGATGAGCAAAATAGGTCAGAAGGCTGACACCGTATAGATTTGTTTCAATCTGGATGTCTGTACCAACAGAAGCACCGTTTTCACGACGTTCTCTCATTGTAATATCAATGGAGTCAACAGATTGTGTCATAACAATCGGTGCTGACCGGACGCAGGTTCCATCAATCCATTGTTCCACATAGATTTCTCCGCTCATGGTTTGTTTGCCAAGTTGAATATCATATGCGAGTTTATTGGTACCCTCAGGACTTTCACTATTCGTAAGCACCAAGTGATCGCCTACTGTAATGGGGTTCGTGAGAAAGCATGCAGCAACACCAACGCAAGCGATGACTGCTAAAAATACAATCCAAAAAGTGGGCTTCTGATAATTCATCACAGACTTCACACGCTCTTTTACACCTACCTCACCAAATGCAAGAGGACAAGCGGCGATCGTGTGGCGGTTTACGCTGCAGGCAACAAGCGCCTGAGTATAATCGGCTCTCTGTTCATTGCCAAGTCCCTTGATCACCTTTTCATCACACGCAAGCTCAATATCCCGGCATAGCAGTACATAGGACAGCCACATGAAAGGATTGAACCAATGGATCGTCAACAGGAGAAAACCAAGGGGCTTCCACCAATGATCTTTCCAACGGATGTGCGCCTGTTCGTGGGCAACAACATGTTCCAGATCCGGACCGTTTATGCTGAAGGGAAGATAGATTCTCGGTTTGATAAGCCCTAAGACAAACGGAGAACTTACGTTTTCACTCTGGAAAATGTTGTCCTTGTAGCGAACGGCTGTATCCACTTTACGACATAGGCGCCAATAACTGGTAGATGTATAGAAAGCCAATAGAAGCATGCCTGCTACCCATACAACTGACAAAATAGGCATAACAGTGTTTTCAACCGTATCCGGTTCGCCTAACTGATCATGCTTCGTTACGATATAGTAACCGTCTTCTCCATCTGAGACAGGCTCTCTGCCTGCACTGATTGCTGCATCGTAAGAAACAGAAGCCGGGTGATGAATGTCAATATCACCAATGTAATCGTCCATCCACTTCGAAACAAAATCGCCATTTCCTATAGAATCAGGAATCAGAGAAACAGTGCTCTCAAAAGAAAACGGGCAGATCAGCCTGACAGCCACGATACCCCAAAGCAGCACATTGATCCACTTGGGCGCTTTCTTCAAAACAAGTCTGAGTATCAGCACAGCTATGACAAGCCAGCTTGCCGATATACTCATGTTGATGATCTTCAAAAAGAGTACGTTCACTGCGAACCTCCTTTCCGGATGCGGTCGATCATGCGCTGCACTTCATCGAGATCATCTTCGGACATGGTCTGATGCTTGGTAAAAGCAGCGATAAAGGCAGGCAGAGAACCCTCGAATTTTTTCTCAACCAGCTCGTCGATCTCACATGCCTGGGCTTCATCTTTGGAAACAAGAGAAGTAACAGTGCCATTATCATTTTGCAGCACACCACGTTCACCAAGGCGCTTAATAACGGTATAAGTCGTAGTCCTTTTCCATCCGAGTTGATCCTGGCACAGTTTTACAAGTTCCACAGCAGTAACCGGCTCATGCTCCCACATGATCAAACAAAAACGATATTCACTTTCGTGGATTTTCGGAATCTCCATATTCGCAACCTCCTTGTCTACACGGTTAGACTTTGATTCCAGTCTACACCATTAGACAATTAAAGTCAATCCCTGATCTTTACTATTGGCTATCGAACGGTAGGTAGTATATAATATACTTCACAGTAAACGAAATGTTTTGAAGGAGATTTCGTTATGGATAGAGGAAATACAAAACAGGTTATTTTGGAAACAGCACTGGAACTATTCTCCGTACAGGGGTTTGAAGCAACTTCAATCTGCTGTCGTTCTGGAAAAAAGCGACATGGCTGAATCTTTTGATGCTCCTGTTGGAACTGGGCTACTATCTGACAGAGGAGTACTGGGGCATGTCTTTGGGTTGACATATTTCTGATGTGAGGGTAATATAACAGAAAATGAAACAGACTTCAGGCGATTGGATGCAACAAACGGCTGGAGTTTTTTGATGGAGATAGCATGGAATCCGAAAATGAATTACAACAAAAACAATATGATAGAATGACGACAGAGCCGGTGGGAAAACTGCTATTCACGTTATCGGTTCCTACGATCATCAGTATGATGGTCACAAATATCTACAATCTGGTAGATACAGCATTTGTAGGGACATTGGGAACGAGCGAGAGCGGTGCCACCGGTATTGTTTTTAGCTACATGGCGATCCTGCAGGCGGTTGCTTTTATGTGCGGACAGGGTGCGGGGAGCATTATGTCCAGAAAACTTGGTGCAAAGGATCTGGAAGAAGCGTCAAAATATACTTCGACCGGTTTCTTTTTGTCTTTTTCCATGGGACTTGTGATGGCGGTATTCAGCTTTTTGTTTTTGGAACCATTGCTGTATCTGCTGGGAAGCACGAAGACGATCGCGCCCTATGCGGGAACGTATATCTTTTTTATTCTTCTGGCGGCACCGTTTTTTACATCCAGTCTGACGATGAACAATCTACTCCGCTATGAGGGTAAGGCGAAACTTGGAACGATCGGACTCATGATCGGTGCGATGATTAATATCGGGGCAGATATGGTTTTGATCTTCGGATGCAGGCTAGGGATTGCGGGCGCCGGTATTGCGACAGCCGGTTCGCAGTTGGTCAGTTTTTGTATTTTACTCAGTATGTTCCTGAGGGGAAAAACCCAGACGCGGATATCTGTGAAATATGTAGCGCGAGATGTTCAGACGGTATGGAATGTGGTGACGACCGGATTTCCGAGTCTGCTGCGTCAGATGTTGAACAGCGTAGCGGCTATGCTTTTGAATAAAGCATCGGGTGTGTACGGAGACGAAGCAGTAGCAGCCATGAGTATCGTATCCAGAGTGAGTTTTTTCCCGATGGCGGTGGCGATCGGGATCGGGCAGGGATTCCAGCCTATCAGCAGCTTTAATTTTGGTGCAGGGAAGATCAGCCGGGTGCGAAAGGCGTTCTGGTTTGCTTTGGCGGGTGCGGAGTGCGTGCTGTTCCTTCTTTCTGTTCCGATTTTCATCTTCTCAGGTCCGATCGTAGGGCAGTTGCGTGATGATCCACAGGTCATCCA
>CAMBUC010000227.1 GCA_945871045.1 uncultured bacterium | reverse complement strand
GAATGCAAAGTTCTGTGTCGTAAATAATACCTATGAACCGCAGGAGACAGTGATCTATCGCGGAGATGGAAGCAGTTTTTCCATTCAGATGGATGCAAATGAGATCAAATGGTATGAGATGTAAGACAAGATAAGCGCCATTCGATTGAAAAAACACAACATCTAGTAGTTGGCTTGAAATTTTTTTCAATATTTTGCAATTTGGGGGTTCCATTTTGCAGATGAATCCGTTATTATGATGAGTAGGTAAAACTGCGCAGAATTTCTGCGCAGTGATCGAGATGAAATATGGTTTTCAGCAGAACGGCATGTGGCCGGATGTAGGTTTTATTAACAATATCATGAGGATAGAAAAGATGGCAAACTACAAGATTATCAAAAGAGATGGAAAAGAAGTTGATTTTCAGGAAGAGAAGATCGTAAATGCGATCGAAAAGGCAAATCAGGAGATTCAGGATATTTATAAATTGAGTGATTGTCAGATCCATGCGATCGCAAATAATGTAAAAGATCAGGTGGCTGAATCCTTGTATACCGTCAGCGTGGAAGAGATTCAGGACATGGTAGAAAAAGGCATTATGCAAATGCGTGGTTATGAGGTGGCGCAGAAGTATGTGCGCTACCGCTATACGCGAGAACTTGCGCGGAAAGCAAATTCTACAGACAATGGGATTTTAGCATTACTGGAGCGGATCAATGAAGAAGTAAAACAGGAAAATTCCAATAAAAATCCGGTGATCAATTCCACCCAGCGCGATTATATGGCAGGAGAGGTCAGCAAGGATCTCAGCACTCGTATCTTACTGCCGGAGGAGATCATCCGTGCCCATAATGAAGGGATCATCCATTTCCATGACATGGATTATTATGCACAGAAGGAGCATAACTGCGACCTCATCAATTTAGAGGATATGCTTCAGAACGGGACGATCATTAACGGTACAAAGATCGAGACACCCCACAGTTTTTCGGTTGCATGTAACGTGACGACACAGATCGTGGCACAGGTGGCATCCAACCAGTATGGCGGACAGTCTTTTTCACTGGCACATCTGGCGCCGTTTGTGGACATTACCCGCAAAAGGATCCGTGCACAGGTGGAGGAAGAACGCCGGGAGTGCGGTGATTTTATGGATACAGAGATCATCACAAAGGTCACCGAGCGCCGCCTGAAACGGGAGATCGTTCAGGGTATCCAGATCATCCAGTATCAGTTGAACACACTGATGACCTGTAACGGACAGTCCCCCTTTGTAACGGTATTTATGTATCTGGATGAAGTTCCGGAAGGGCAGATCCGGGAAGATCTTGCCATGATCATCGAAGAAACACTAAGACAGCGTATGCAGGGTGTCAAAAATGAGAAGGGCGTGTGGATCACACCGGCTTTCCCGAAGCTGATCTATGTGTTGGATGAGGACAATATCCATGAGGATTCCAAGTACTGGTATCTGACGGAGATCGCCGCACAGTGCTCTGCAAAGCGTTTAGTGCCGGATTATATTTCCGCAAAGATGATGCGGGAACTGAAAAAAGGAAATGTGTATACCTGTATGGGCTGCCGCTCTTTCCTGACGGTGGAAGAGAGCCAGAAAAACCCGGACGGCAGCTATAAATTCTACGGACGTTTTAATCAGGGTGTCGTTACCATCAATCTCGTAGACGTGGCATGTGCTTCGAACGGCGATATGGACCGCTTCTGGGAGATCCTGGAGGAGCGACTGGAACTTTGTCATCGGGCACTTCGCTGCAGACACGAGCGTCTGCTGGGAACTCCTTCCGATGTAGCGCCGATCCTTTGGCAGAACGGTGCGCTGGCACGTCTGAAAAAAGGTGAAGTGATCGACAAACTGCTTTACGGCGGGTATTCCACCATTTCGCTGGGCTATGCTGGATTATATGAAATGTGTGTACGCATGACCGGAAAGTCCCATACGGATCCGGAGGCAAAACCGTTTGCCCTTGCTGTTATGCAAAAGTTGAATGATAAGTGTGCGGAGTGGAAAGCCGCAGAAAACATCAGTTATTCCGTATATGGCACACCGATGGAGTCCACCACTTACAAGTTTGCAAAATGTTTACAGCGCCGCTACGGTATCATCCCCGGTGTAACCGATAAAAACTACATTACAAACAGTTATCATGTCCATGTGACAGAGAAGATCGATGCCTTCTCCAAATTAAAATTTGAGGCAGATTTCCAGAAACTGTCACCGGGAGGCGCCATCAGTTATGTGGAGGTTCCGAACATGCAGCAGAATATTTCAGCTGTGCTTCAGGTCATGAAATACATTTATGACAATATCATGTATGCGGAGTTGAATACGAAGAGTGATTTCTGTGAGTGCTGCAATTACGACGGTGAGATCCGGATCGTGAAAGACAACGCCGGCAAACTGGTCTGGGAATGCCCCAACTGTGGCAACCGTGATCAGGACAAGATGTTTGTGGCACGCCGCACCTGCGGTTATATCGGAACGCAGTTTTGGAATCAGGGACGTACCCAGGAGATCGCAGAGCGCGTACTCCATCTCTCAAATGAGTAACACAAAGGAATACGGCCATGAGGATCGCAACCTATCAGGAAATATTAGAACAAAAATTTAAGAGACAAAAGGAGTTGCTTGCCATGGGAGCGGAAGTCCATGCAAACGGACATTGCTTCCATTATGGCAGGATCTCCTTTGGATGCAGGGACTGCTTCAGTGGGGAGCAGTCCATTAATTTATTTCACGGGACCCAATGCATGTGCCATTGTCCCTATTGCTATTATGATCCCACCCGTGAAGAGATTCTTCTGAATGAAGAACAGGAAAAGCGTGAGATCGAGTTTACAAAGTACAAATTAAGAGAACTGGAAAACTATCGCCCGGCGATCGTTTCCCTCTGTTCTTCCGGTGAAACACTTCTATATATCGATGCCTTTGAGCGTTATTTTGCGGAAATCTATCCCCTCATCTATGCCAAAAACATCCATCCCTATACCTTTGTCTACACCAATGGCATATTGGCAGATGATGCCATGTTAGAGCGTTTGCAGCGGATCGGGGTACAGGAGGTGCGCTTTCACTGGTCCGCCAGCGGATTTTCAGAGGAAGTGTATGACCACATGAAATGTGCGAAAGCGCGGGGCATGATCGTGACGGTGGAAGAGCCGGCTTATCCGCCGAACCGTGATGCGATTATCGAGCGCCTGCCGATGCTGGAAGAATTGGGACTTTCGCATCTGGATCTGATCGAACTGCATCTGACGGAGCATAACTGGGAAGCCATGGAACGGCTGTTTCCCGGAGACGATTATGCGGCATATAAAGACTATTTTTATCATCTGTACGACAACGGAATGACCTATGACATCATGGAGGAATGTATCAAAAATCACTATCATTTTTCTGTGATCGACTGCAATTCCGGCGTGGAGCGCTGCCGCAACAACAACGACCAGAACATCGGATTTCGCTGGTCCTGCATCGAAGGGATGTGCCGCCCCTGGCAGGAAGGCCCCGGCTTTGTTCCCCGCCTAAAAAACGGCAAATCCTATAGGGACGTTCCTTCTGCCACGATGCTAGGGTCAAAAGACTCTGCATCGGGGCACCGTCCCTGATTTCATTTGATTTTGTCACTTTTATTTTTTGCTCCGCTCCAAATC
>CAMBUC010000226.1 GCA_945871045.1 uncultured bacterium | reverse complement strand
TATGGCTTTTTGCATGGGGTGCATGGATGATCTGATCCTTGTTTTCCACATGACCGTGTATATATTCTGATTTTGCCCGAAGTTCTGCCTGCTGTTCCTGTGTCAGTTTTGACCACTGTTCAAAGAGGCGCTGATTTCTGGACTGCTTGCGCAGTTCCTTACTTCCCTCTACAACCGGAGGCTTGTATTCCTGCCAGACCGGCTGCTCCTGCACCGGCTGTTGCATGTGGAACTCCTGCTGTCTACGCCGCGTCTGCATGATCTGTTCGTTTCTATTATCACCATCCATTTTACTGCCTCCTTACTTCCCCGTGACGCACGACCAAAGGCTCCCTGTCGGGAAACATTCGTTCAACCAACACAACTGCCGCATCGCTTCTGCACACAACGTGCAGGCACGTGTCCGTCGGATATTTTAAATAGGCCTGTATCGCTGCAAATTGGAACATAGATGCGAGATCGGCTTTTTCTTCTCTTCCTGCGTACAGAAAAACCGGCTCCAGCATACCGGACAACTGCTGTTTCAGCAGAAACAGACCACGTATCTCTCCGTTTTCCACCGTTCCGCAACTGATCCCTGCATCCATCAGATCCCATCCGCCCGGCTCTAATAGTTGTTTTGCCCGCTCATTTGCGGTAGACAACTGCTTTAGTTTTCTGTTGACCTGTGACCGGGAAAGTACATGCAGCGGTTTGACCGCGCGCAGATCGATCTGCTCCTCGAAAAATGCATAATCCAGTAGTTCCTCTAAATTCAGCGTTAACTCATATTTTTTCTGCCATGTAAAGGAAAATCCCCACGCTCTAAGAAACGCACACAGTAATGAGTGATCCGGTAAAGCCGGCAACTCACACATGAGATTTGAGATCCCGGACTCATTTAAGATCGTATAAAAGCACTCCATCAGGGCATCTGCCACGCCCTGTTTCCGGAATTCCTGCGCCGTGTAGATCCATTTCAGCTGCACGTAGGGCAACTCTCCTTCTTCTTCGATCAGTTCATACAAAAGAATGCCCACACCATAACCCGGCTGAGCTGGTTCCAACTGATCCGCTTGTTCGTTTTCTCTGCTTTCTCCGACGTTCATTACCGCACCCAGTGCAAAATGTGCCGGATCCGCCATTTCAGATAACAGTTCTTTCGGTATCAACGGCTCAAAGGCATCCATATTCTGCTGTGTAATCCTTATAATTATCATAAAAATCATCCTGTCAAACAATCATATTTCGTTGGCTCAGCACTTTCGGTTGATCCGAATCCTCCTGATCCGTCTACGTGCTCTACTGCTTTTTCAGCTCATGTTCCGGTGTGGGCATGATCCCTGAATTCGGAGAAGTATTGATCTCATTGCTCACCATCTGGCGATAAGTATCCTTCAGCAATTCCAGACTTTGCCTGGGGGTTTTCCGCATCTTGTTCGTCGTTTCGATGATCTTCTTATGATCCGTCTCCGTCATCAGATTACGATACTCTGTCACACCTGCAAGGAAGTTCGGATCCTCTATGCTAAAGTAGGACATGGAGGGATCTGCCGCTATGTCGGTAAGACTGTTGATCTTACTGTAGTCCTCCGGCTCCAGGAAAAACTTCCGGCGAATATCGTCCTGTTCATAGCCCATCTTCGCACCCCACTCGTCAACAATCCTCTGTGCTTTCTTTGCCTGCTCAACAATCTGCCTTGCCCGCTCATGAAGCGCTCTGCGTTTCTCATCTGACCAACCCAGGTCACGCAGAGTCATCTCAACGGTTTCCCACTGTTCGTCGATGGCTTTGATACCCTCATAGGCTTCCAGATCCATATGTAACAAGGTCGGCACTTCGATCGTATCTGACTTTCGATTCTTTTCCAGCTCTTTTTTTATCTGTTCAGGATCCTTGTTCTCCTCTGTTGCGCGCTTCTGTGCTTCTTCCCAGAGCTTCTGTTCCTCCTCTCTTTGATCCTCTTTTTCTAATGCCTCAAGAACAGAAGGGTCACTTCCATACATCATTTTGACCTGGTGCATAAACGCCTGTACCATGTAATCAAAAACTCCGTTTACACCCCGGATGTTTCCCAGATACACCGACCAATTTACATCCACTCCCTGGTCGATCTTTGACAGATCAAGCGTTTGATAAAGCAGCTGTAGATTCCTCAGATCCTTTAAGATACTTACATGGGTAACAGCCTTACGATCTCCTGCCGCTTCGCTCTCAGCCCCGGTCTTAGAAACGGAAGACGGGTTCTTATACTCTGAACCGGCCATCGGGTTATCCGGATCTTTCAATGTGGTCACTTTCTCGATCAATGAATGGAAGCACTGAAAGAAGCGCTCTACAGCCTCTGCACCTTTGGTATCATTCTGTTTTACGGCATTCTGATAATAGGCGGATCCTTTCGTGCTGCTTTCAGATTCCTCAGCATCCCAACCGCTCATCTGAACTCTGACCCATTCACCAATATAGTGAAACACTTGTGAATCCTCATAGAAATCGGTTCCCTTACTCTTTCTGCGATCATCCATCAATTTCACGGCACCTTCCTTTGGTGCCGGACGATGAATGGAATCCAGAATATTATCATTGCTGCCGCCCATCTTTGTCATCTTGAGATAGGAATACAGCTTACTCCTTTTATCCACCGTCGCGATCAGCGGAGGCAGGAAGCCGGGGCGGCTGGTACAGGTGAGACCCGCCGGATCTTTTGTGATCTCAAAATACTGATTGAGATTTTTCGGTCCAAATGACTGGTCATGATCGTAGGACTTAAGGGATTCCACCGTCCAGACCGGTGGAACCTTATCGTTCTGCTCCGTCACCTTACATTTAAAATTGCGCCAATGACGGTCTGTCTGCAGACAGAGCGTATCAAACATCTGCAAACGGATCTTCTGGCGGATCGCGTTCGGCGAATAACACAACTTTGCACCTGCTTTCTCTGCACGTTCGACAAGGCTGAGCATCTCCTCACCCTCTGCCTCCTCAGACAATGTACACATAGCAGTTGTCTTTTCCTCGCCCTTCTGCCCGATCTCCTGAAAAGTCAGCATCGATTTCCATGACCGCGTCACCACATCCTGCATTCCGCACAGCTTTGCAATACGCGCAGTAGCTGTGTTATTGGATGCAAGTGCCTGTGTATCGGACAGACCGCTACGCTCACACTGCTGACCGAACAGCTCTGCCTCTTTTCCGAGTGAACGGTTAAACAGCTTTGAAATACGATCACTGACCATCATTTCTTCTCCGTCAGCCCTCTGCATTTCCAACAGTACCTTTAAAATATCCTGATCCTGCGAAGGATCCAGTCCGAGTGATCTTGCATTCTCACTGATCCACTGATATTCGTTCTTCTTCTGCAAGCCTCCTTCCGCAAGACCCTTTTTCAGAAATGCCAGCATCTCCTTCGCTCCGGGTTTTGAAAGATCGTCTTCCAGCATCTTGATCGTCTTTTTCAGAGATTCCTGATCCTTCTGAGCCTGCTCGACCGTCTCGTTATAGTCTTTCAGATCGTTAAATACACGTTCAAAGTCATGTCCAAGGAAATTGATGTAGCGTTTGAGTTTCGCCTCTTTATCTCCATTCTGCAGACCGTCCTTCAGCGCCTTTAAAAACTTGTCTGCCAACTCATAATCCTTATCATCCAAACGTCCGACCAGACGCAGTTCTTCCTGCGATGCGC
>CAMBUC010000225.1 GCA_945871045.1 uncultured bacterium | reverse complement strand
CTTAGGAGGACCCCGTTATATCCATTTAACTAAGGGAACAAATTCCGCATTTTCGGGCTTTCACCTCTTTGGCTGCGGATGCCAATAGAATCTGTTACTTTCTTTGAACAGTATCATTTTACTAATAATCCATTTAATTGTCAATCGTTACGAAAATTTCATATAACCCTGCATCCAGATTTTTCCTTTAAAACGGCGACCGATTTGAGGTTCACCCAAAAGATCTATTTCATTGATACAGATCTCAAAAATGATATCTTTTGCATTTACTGACAACAATACCATATTTTCTCCTGTGATCATATTTTTTGCATGATGAATATCTATGATCTCACCGATTACTGCATACTGATCACTTTCAATTCCGCTGGGCATCATACAGGTATCAATGATCGTTAACAGATCTTCATTCATGACGCGCCGGGATAAGGAGGAATACTGATCGATATCTTCTATTGTTAAACTCTCAATCGCCTCTTCATCTCCTTCTTTTGCGGCAGATAAAAGACTGGAGCGTTTATGAAACTTTTTCTTTTGGCTTCGTCTGCTCGTATCAACTTCTTCTACCGGAAGTATGATCTTTCCTTCTGTAGAAAGCGCTGATAGAACAGATGTTCCTTTATTAGTTATTTTATTTCCTTCTGTCACTTTAAAGAAATCACAGATATTTTGAAGATAATAGATCAATGTAACACCCAGTCTCATATCATCGCAGATTGCTGCAAATGAATGTTTATCAGCATGTCGTTCTACTTCTATCTCTTCCTTTACACTTTCGTATTTCCCACGAAAGTATGGATAGAAATATTCGATATGAAATGATTGCTGATCAATATTACTTCCGCAAACTGCTAATCCAATCCGGTGACCAAACTCTTTTTTCATTTCGACAAAGACTTCTCCATCCGGTTTTTCATAAGAAGTTCTTATATCCGGGGAATCAATCGTCATCTGTAGGAACGGAAACAGATCTATATCTTTCTTGATCTCGCTAAATCCTATGCTCCGTAAAAAACTATGCATACTTACCCTTTCATTACTTATATGCCTTTGCCATTTCCAGCGCTTCTTTTTCTTCTTCTGAAAGGATGATAACACAATTACCGGCAATGATTTCCTTTATATATGTGTAGCATCCCTCACGGCTATGCATGGCATTAATGATAAAACCATCTTCTTTTTCATTTAACAGACAAAGTGAAAAACTGAGTTTTCCGCCCATCTCCTGAAATGCATCATATTTTACCAAACCAACTTTTTGAAATGCAAATTTGATCTGGTTTGTTAAATGATCAATATTTTTCTCATTCTTAGCGTTTGAAGATATCAAACCATCAATTTCATCTAACCGAGCAGAGATTTTTCCTTCTAATGAAGCAGCATCGGTTCCGCTCATAAATTTCTCGTACTTCTTTTTTAATTTTTTGATCTGAACGAGATTTACAAACGTAATGATCAATAAGATCAACAACACAAGGATAAGCGCTGCTGCACCGATCAATACGAATTCCATATTACTCTCAAGTAAATTTACTAAATATGTCAAATAACTCATATATAATTACCTCTTTATTGATTCTGAATCGAATGGAACATATCAATAATATGATCTAACTCGTCAGGAGAATAATACTCTATCTCGATCTTTCCCTTTTTCATATCTTTTGAATTGATCGTAACCTTTGTTCCAAAGATTCCTTTCATTTTCTCTTCCAGATCATGATAAATCACTTGCATCTGTTCGAAAGACTGACCAGGTTTCACTTCTTCCTTCGGCTTTTCGGTTTTTTCTTTCTGAAGTTTTTTCACAAGTTTTTCTACTTCACGAACACTGAGTTTCTCATCAAAGATTTTTTGTGCAAAATTATATTGTTCTTCTGGATCATCAATCGATAAAAGTGCTCTCGCATGTCCGGTGGAAAGCATGTCATCGATCAACATCTGTTGCACTTTTTCATTTAATTTTAAAAGTCTCATTGAATTTGTAACAGCTGTTCGGCTTTTTGATACCCGTTCTGCTACTTCGTCTTGTTTCAAATTGAACTCTGTTAACAGTTTTTTATATGCCAATGCTTCTTCGATCGGATTCAGATCTTCACGCTGAATATTTTCAATCAAAGAAATCTCCATAATTTCCTGTTCTGAATAATTTTTTATGATAACCGGTACTTCTTTCAGACCCGCCATCATTGCTGCGCGCCAGCGACGCTCTCCTGCAATGATCTCATAATAAGTCTTTCGATCCTGTACGATCAGAGGTTGGATCACACCAAACTGTTTGATAGATTCTGATAACTCTAATAAAGCATCCTCGTCAAAATTCTTACGGGGCTGTTCTCTATTTGGTTCGACTTTATTAATATCCATCATTGTATCAGGCTTTATAACCTCTGCCTGTTCTTTTGATGTCTTTCCAATCTTATCAGGGATCATAGAATCAAGACCTTTACCAAGTCCACCTTTTCTTACTGCCATTTTTTTTCCTTTCTAGTATTCAGTGCTTTTATAGTTCAGAGCCATTTTTTGAACTATGATACATAACTGTTCAGTACCTTCACAGTAACTATGATACATTCATTTCAGTTTCAATGTCATTTTCAATTACTTCTTTCGCTAACTGGCGATAACTCTCTGCTCCTGCTGATTTTGGATCATATAGATTGATTGGCAGGCCATGACTCGGTGCTTCTGCTAAACGAATATTTCTGGGAATTACTGTTTTATAAACAAAAGTATCAATGTTTTCTTTTACATTTTCTACAACCTGATTTGAAAGATTTGTTCTTCCATCGTACATGGTAAAAACAACGCCTTCCATTTTCAACTTTGGATTCAAACGATCCTGTACCAGATTGATTGTGTACAACAACTGACTCAATCCTTCCAATGCATAATACTCACACTGAATAGGAACAAGAACCGTATTCGCTGTTGTCATTGCATTTACTGTAAGCATATTTAATGAAGGAGGACAGTCGATAATTATGTATTCAAATTCTTCCTGTACATAATCAATCGCTTCGCGCAATGTATACTCCTTATTATTTATATCCAATAATTCAATTTCTGCACCGGCAAGATTTACATTTGAAGGAAGCACATACAGGTTTTCAATATCTGTACGAACCATTGCTTCTTTCGCTGTACATTCATCAAGAATTAATTCATAGACTGTATTTTCCAGTTCAGATTTATCTATTCCTAATCCGCTTGTCGTATTTCCCTGAGGATCAAGATCAATAACTAATACTTTTTTTCCTGCTTCCGCAAGACATGCTGACAAATTAATTGAAGTGGTGGTCTTTCCCACTCCACCTTTTTGGTTTGCTATTGCTATTATTCTTCCCATTTTGTGTCTCCATTTACTTTTTCTTTTTTCCTACGCGTAACATTATAGCACGCTGTCTCCTACTTTTCTAGTTTTTTCACTGTTTTATTTTTATTTCCTTCTTTTAGAAAATGTTTCACGTGAAACAATACATTATCATGTACACGCTATTCTTTTATACACTAAATCTTGTTTTAGAATTTTAAAATTTAAAAAATGTTTCACGTGAAACTTTTAATAACTACTATAATAATACACTTTTATTTATCATAATAAAGAAGAAACAAAAAGGTTTACATTATACATTTATATATAAAATACATTTACAGTTACT
>CAMBUC010000224.1 GCA_945871045.1 uncultured bacterium | reverse complement strand
TGTTCTTCGTATGCCCGATATCGTTCTGTCAGAATATACCGGCTCTTTCATGTCCGTCCTGCACGGACATCTGTTTTTCTTGTATATACTAATACAACTTGCACAAAAAATCAATAGAAAATTTATCAAAAATGCTATCTGATTTTATACTCGTCGTCTATGACCCAATCTTCTTCCAGATACGCCCGTTCTGCTTCGATGACTTTTTTCATCGCCTCCTGCCCGGGAGCGCCGATGGTCAGACGCTTGCTGACGCAGGTTTCCATAGAGACCGCATCGTAAATGTCTTCTTCAAATACCGGGCTGATGGCCTTCAATTCTTCTAAAGATAATTCATCAATGGCCTTCTTTTGGTCGATGCAATAGAGAACCAGCTGGCCGATGATCCCATGGGCATCCCGGAAGGGTACGCCGTGATTGACTAGGTAATCCGCCGCATCCGTTGCATTGGTGAAGCCGCCGTTTGCAGATGCATACATGCGCTCCTTGTTGAATTTCATGGTGGACAGCATACCGTTGAACAATGCGATACATCCTTTTACCGTGTCCATGGCATCGAAGGACAGTTCCTTGTCTTCCTGCATATCTTTATTATAAGCAAGAGGAATGCCTTTCATGGTTGTAAGAAGGCTCATGAGGGCGCCGTACACGCGGCCGGTCTTTCCACGCACAAGTTCTGCGATATCCGGATTCTTCTTCTGGGGCATGATGGAACTTCCGGTGCTGTAGGCATCATCGATCTCCACAAACTGGTATTCATTGGAATTCCAGATGATGATCTCCTCTGAAAAGCGCGATAAGTGCATCATGATCGTGGCTGCCGCTGATAAGAACTCGATCAGGTAGTCCCGGTCTGACACGCCGTCCATACTGTTTAAGGTAGGCCCGTAAAATCCCATAATCTCTGCTGTCATGTCCCGGTCCAAAGGATAAGTGGTGCCTGCAAGCGCACCGGAACCGAGGGGACAATAATTCATACGTACAAAAATATCATGTAAACGGCCTCTGTCCCGCTTGAACATTTCAAAATATGCACCCATATGATGGGCTAAGGTGATGGGCTGGGCTTTCTGTAAATGGGTAAATCCCGGCATGATCGTATCCACATGTTCTTCCATGATCTTTACGATGGTCTCTAACAAATCCTTTAACAAGGCATCGGTCTCCAGTACCTGAAGTCTGGTATACAGTCTCATGTCCAGCGCCACCTGATCGTTTCTGCTTCGTCCGGTGTGCAGTTTCTTTCCTACATCACCCAAACGGTCGATCAGGGTTGCCTCTACAAAACTGTGGATATCCTCATACTCGTCTGATATCTCCAATACACCGTTTTCCACATCTGCGCGGATTTTGCACAGGCCGTCTACGATCTGATCAGACTCCTCTTTTGTTAAGATACCCTGCTTTCCCAGCATGATCACATGGGCGATGCTGCCCTCGATGTCCTGTTTATAAAACTTCTGGTCAAATCCGATGGACGCATTGAAATTGTAAACTAATTTGTCGGTTTCTTTTGTGAAGCGTCCGCCCCATAATTGTGCCATGATTCATACTCCTTTTTCTTGATTGTATTATTTTATTTATGAATGACGTTCCTGATAAGAATACACGCAGCCGCAGTAGTCCTGCCGGTACATGCCGTATTCTTTAGACAACTCTGTGGAACGTTTATATCCGTTTTTCTTTTTGAAATCTGATTGAAGATATGTGACACCCAGTTCTTCCGCGATCTGTGTTCCGATCTCATTCAGTTTTTCTGCATTTTTTAACGGGCTGATGGAGAGTGTCGTTGTAAAATAATCAAATCCCCGTTCCCTTGCCAGTTCTGCGGCTTCTCTAAGACGCAGTTCGTAGCAGCGAAAGCAGCGTTCACCACCCTCCGGCACCTGCTCCAATCCTTTTGCAATTGCATAAAACCGTTCCGTATCGTATGGCCCTTCTTCAAAAGAGATGGGATACTTTACCGGAAGTTTTTGAATGAATGTCTGCTGCTCTTTCACCCGCATCCGATATTCCTCTTCGGGATAGATGTTGGGATTGTAATAGAAGACCGTGATCCGGAAATACTGCGACAGATATTCCAGCACATAACTGCTGCAGGGTGCGCAGCAGCTGTGCAAAAGCAATGTCGGCACGGATCCACCTTTGCTGACCGAGTCTTCTATGTTTGCCAAAGTCTGTTCCAATATACGCTGATAGTTTTGTTTATTCACGGACATGCTCCTTTACTGCGCTCTATTCTAGTGTATTTCTCCCGAAATAGCAACTGCGGATTTTATCCTGTCAGGAGACCGCCAAGATCCTGCGGTGTCTGTTTACTGCTGCCTGATTGCGATCTGTTTTGTTCGAAGCGCATCTTTGTCCAAAATCGCATCGATCATATCATGTATTTCTTTCTCAAGGGCCTTTAACCTCCATTCCGGGAGATTATATTTTTCATGACGGGTAAATTCAAATCCCCGTAAGTTGATCAGGAGTTTCCGTGTATTTGCAGTCAGACATGCAACGGCAGCCGGTATCCAGTCATCACCGATCCTTGGTCCGTGATCCCTGAAATACTCCCCTCCAAAGGCAAATTCCGATTCCTCCTCTGCATATGGAAGCAACGCCAGATTGTGGTCAAATAGCGGGGCCATGTCAACGATCTCCAGAGTTCGGTTATCTATAATAAATCCAAAGTTATTTTTATGACGGTCCGCGTTCATGATCACCGCATCGATCACAAACATCATCCGGACTTCATCCTCAAAACCAAGATCGCGCATTCGATCTAATATTAATTCAATGGACGTATTTCTGGGATCAACCGCAGCATACGGGATAAATCCGTAGTCCTCTGATGTAAAAATGTCACATACCGAGCACACCCTGTCATTGTGTGTCCGCAGGCCATAACTTACATAGTTTTGTGTAAAATGCCCGATCACATCCCCAGAGTAGTATTCTGAATATGGCTCTAACCCTGCATTTCTTGCTCCTGAACTTCCGCGCTTCAACATCTTTATCGTTTCGTTCTCTCTAATCCAGCACTTTGCAAAGGATCCATCCGTCCCATATTCCGGAGAGGTCGTGTTCAGATTTCTTTCGTGCAAACCACCCTCAAAGGCAGTCTTGGCTATGACTTCATTAAAGGGGTGTGTGTAAAGCGAAACATCTGTCCATGACAAGTGGCTGTCAACCGGTTTTACCCAGAAGGTATCTATGAGTGACAACGCATGGGAGATGTCTAAGAACCCGGTAATTGTATTGCATCCGCTCAATTCCAGCAGCTGCTTGATATTCTCTCGATGCTTTGGAGCTCTTCGGTTACGAATAAAGGCTCTTAAATCTCCATACCATTCCGGAAGCTTCACGAACTGCTCCTCAATATTGATGGCTTCCGTTATAGGATCCACCGAAAACTTTGCTATGATTCGATCCTTGTTTAATAAATAATACATCTATGCTCCTCTCTCCTCATATTGCGCAACGAGTGTGTATCTTTGTCTATTATACGTTCCTTGCATGTCTAAGTCAAACACCATGAACATGGCTTTAGTAAGCGTATGCATGGCAATGGGCGCTTCTCGTGGAACGAGCAACGGGCGAGACAATGAGCGCTCCCCGTGGCAATGGGCGCTCTCCGTGGCAATGGGCGCTTCTCGTGGAACGAGCAACGGGCGAGACAATGAGCGCTCCCC
>CAMBUC010000223.1 GCA_945871045.1 uncultured bacterium | reverse complement strand
TGTTAGATACAAATATATGCATATACGCAATCAAGCACAAACCGGAGCAGGTATTCCTTCATTTACAGGAGCATGACCCGGCAGAAATATGTATTTCAGCTGTAACATATGAGGAGTTAGTGCATGGTGTTGAAAAAAGCCAGGCGATTGAAAAAAACAGAGTTGCATTGGCTTTATTGTTGGCAAATATTGAAATTCTGAATTTTGATTCTTCAGCTGCAGAAAGTTATGGAAAAATCCGTGCCGCTCTGGAGAAGGCCGGCACGCCCATTGGTCCGTTAGATATGATGATCGCAGGGCATGCCAGGTCTTTGGGATATACCATTGTAACAAATAATACAAAAGAATTTGAACGTATCAAAGGTTTAAAACTCGAAAATTGGGCTGAATAAGATGGATGAGGTAAATCCTCCATCAATGACTTGCTGTGTTTCCGGTATACAGCTGATAATACTTTCCTTTCTCTGCCATGAGCTGGTCATGGTTTCCGCGCTCAATGACACGCCCCTGTTCAAGGACGATGATGCAGTCACTGTTGCGAACCGTAGAAAGTCGATGCGCAATGACAAAGGTCGTTCTGCCCTTCATCAGGCGGTCCATACCCTCCTGAACAATGCGCTCGGTACGGGTGTCGATGGAGCTGGTGGCTTCGTCGAGGATCAGCACCGGCGGATCGGCAACAGCTGCCCTTGCGATCGCAAGAAGCTGTCTCTGTCCCTGACTGAGCGATGCACCGTCTCCGGTCAGTTTCGTCTGATACCCCTCCGGCAGATGCCGGATAAAACTGTCTGCATTTGCCAGTTTTGCCGCTGCGATCACTTCCTCATCGGTGGCGTCCAACTTACCATAACGAATGTTTTCCATCACCGTTCCCGTAAAAAGATGGGTATCCTGCAAAACGATGCCAAGGGAATGTCTCAGATCGGCCTTCTTGATCTTATTGATGTTGATGCCGTCATAACGGATCTTACCGTCCTGAATATCGTAAAACCGGTTGATCAGGTTTGTGATGGTGGTCTTTCCCGCACCGGTAGAACCGACAAAGGCGATCTTCTGTCCCGGAGTTGCATAGAGATCTACGTTATGCAATACTATCTTCTCCGGATCATAACCGAAATCCACATCGTCAAACACCACGTCTCCGGTCAGTTCCACATAATCCACGCTGCCGTCTGCCTGATGCACATGCTTCCACGCCCAAAGACCGCTTCGCTTCTCACTTTCTTCCAACTTTCCGTCCACTTTTTTCGCATTGACCAAAGTCACATAGCCCTCGTCAGTCTCCGGCTTCTCATCCAAAAGATTGAAAATACGGTCTGCTCCCGCCAGCGCCATGACTACCGCATTCAGCTGCTGACTCACCTGATTGATAGGCATATAAAAACTCTTATTAAAGGTCAAAAAACTTGCAAGAGAACCCAAGGTAAAACCAAAGGTTCCGTTTAATGCCAGCACGCCGCCCACCATGGCACAGATCACATAGCTCACATTTCCAAGCTGTGCATTGATGGGTCCCAGTGTGTTTGCAAACTGGTTGGCGTTGAACGCACTGTCATACAGGCGGTTGTTCAGTTCGCAAAACTCATCCAGTGCCTGGGATTCATGACAGAATACTTTCACCACCTTCTGGCCTTCCATCATCTCCTCAATATAACCGTTCACCATTCCCAGATCCCGCTGCTGCTGCACAAAAAATCGCCCGCTGGCTCCGGTTGCTTTCTTGGCGGAAAATAGAACGACTGCCACCATTAACAGTGTGACAACTGTGAGAGGCACACTGAGTACCACCATACTGATGAATACACTGATGATGGTGATGGCGCTGTTCAAAAACTGCGGCATACTCTGGGAGATCATCTGGCGCAGCGTGTCGATGTCATTCGTATAAATACTCATGATATCCCCGTGGGGATGCTGGTCGAAGTATTTGATCGGCAATGTCTCCATGTGTACAAACATCTCGTTGCGAAGATGCATGAGCGTTCCCTGCGTCACATACACCATGATCCGGTTCTGTGCAAAAACAGCTGCAACACCCAGCAGATAGAAGCCTCCCACACGCGTGATCGCATATAACAGTCCGCTGAAATCTGCACTTTCCGCTAAAAGGAGCGGTCTGACATATCCATCGATCAGGTCCTTCATAAACCAGGTTCCCTGCACGTTACACAACACATTTGCAAAGATCGCAAGCACCACGATCACCATGTGAACCGGGTAATATTTCATTAAATAGCGCATGATGCGAAGAAACGTCTGCATCGGGTGATCCAGTTTCGGACGCGGTCCTCTTGGTCCTTTTCCCGGCCCCTTGAATTCTCTTACCTTTTCCTCAGCCATTAATTCTCACCTGCCTTCTCATCAAAATCTCCGCCGCCCTTTGTCTGCGACTCGTAGATATCTCTGTAAATCTCATTTGTCTCCAGTAAATTCTCATGGGTATCAAAGCCCTGAATCTGTCCGTCCTCCATGACAATGATGCGGTCCGCATCCTGTACGGAAGAAATGCGCTGGGCAATGATCAGCTTTGTCGTACCGGGGATCTCCTCGGCGAATGCCCGGCGGATCTTGGCATCGGTTGCCGTATCTACTGCACTGGTGCTGTCATCTAAGATCAGCACCTTCGGTTTTTTCAAAAGCGCGCGGGCAATGCACAGTCTCTGCTTCTGTCCACCGGACAGATTGCTGCCGCCCTGCTCCAAAAAGGTATGGTACTGATCCGGAAAGCGCTCGATAAACTCATCCGCACAGGCGAGACGGCATGCCTGCCTGCACTGCTCTTCGGTCGCATGTTCATCGCCCCAACGGAGATTTTCCAGAATCGTTCCGGAAAACAGCACATTTTTTTGTAAGACCACTGCCACGGAATTCCGCAGCGTATCCAGATCGTAAGTACGCACATCCTTTCCGCCCACAGACACCGTTCCCTCCGTCACATCGTACAGACGGCTGATCAGGTTCACCAGACTGGACTTGGAACTTCCGGTGCCTCCGATAATACCGATCGTCTCGCCGGAGCGGATATTCAGATTTACATCCTTTAAGATCGGATTTTCTTTATCTCCATGATAATCAAAGGAAACGTGATCGAAGCAGATGCTTCCATCCGTCAGTTCATAATCCGGGTTTTCGGGATTCGTCAGTGTACTCTTCTCATTGATGACTTCAGCCACACGTCTTGCACTGGCCATCGACATGGTGATCATAACAAACACCATAGACAGCATCATCAAGTTCATCAGAATGTTCATACTGTAGGTCAGCATACTCATGAGTTCACCGGTGGTCAGACTCTTTGCCACAACCAGCCTTGCGCCCATCCATGAAATGAGCAGAATACAACTGTACACCGTAAACTGCATCATGGGCGCATTCAGCGAGATCAGCTTTTCTGCCTTCACAAACATGCCGTACACATTGTGACTGGCAGTCGTAAAACGCTGTTTCTCATAATCTTCCCGGACAAATGCCTTCACCACACGGATACCGGTCACGTTTTCCTGCACGCTGGCATTCAGATCATCGTATTTTTCAAACACCTTTGAAAAGTATTTATGGGTTCTTACCATTAAAATGGCAAGACAGGTTCCCAGCAAAATGACTGCCACAAGATATACATTTGCAAGCCTCGGACAGATGATATAACTCATGGTCATCGCACAGATCATAGATAGTGGCGCACGGATACACATGCGCA
>CAMBUC010000222.1 GCA_945871045.1 uncultured bacterium | reverse complement strand
CCGCGTTTCATGGATCCTCTTGTGATCAATCTGGATGCTCCGGCTGCGGATGTCAAAGACCAAAAGTTTTTGTTTGATCTGGATGCAGACGGACATGAGGAAGCCATCTCCAGGCTCGGACCGGGCAGCGGTTTTCTGGCATTGGACAAAAATGGAGACGGTAAGATCAACGACGGCAGTGAATTGTTCGGCGCTCTAAACGGAGACGGTTTCGCCGATTTGGCGAAATATGATCAGGATGGAAACGGATGGATCGATGAAGCAGACGAGATCTTTGAAAAGCTGCTCATCTGGAGCAAAGACGCAAGCGGCAATGACGAACTGGTGGGACTGGGTAAAGCAGGCGTGGGTGCCATCTATCTTGGCGCACAGAACACACCCTTTTCCATGAACAATGCCCAAAATCAGGCAAATGCCATGATTCGTCAGACCGGCATGTTTTTGTATGAAAACGGCGGTGTGGGCACGATCCAGCAACTGGACTTAGCCACCTAGTAAATACCCACGAGACATGTATCCGTCCAATCACATTGCTTCCTGCAATCCGCCGGAGGCTTTATCTCAGTCAGAGATTGTACTCTACTGATACGAATTTGTTTTCCTCCCCACTTACAGAAGTGGGAGTCTTATCTGACTGAGATGAACCGCTCCCACATGTGCTGCTCATGCAGCCCCATCTGCAAGAGTTCCTTCATCTGTTCGTCATAGCGATCGGGATCCGGATGGTAGTATTTCAACATGTGGGTAAGGTGCTTTTCGTGACCATCAGAAGGTGTAAATTCTTCCAGCCAGCCATGGACGAGATCGTGAAGGGCTTCGGGCCGGATATCTTCCGGTATCTCGCGCCCCATCAGTTTTGCCAGCAGACCGGAAGCGTAATATAACTCATAATTTCCGGTCATGATGGATGCTTCCAGATTACATTTGATGACAATACTTTGTCTTGTCAATTCAACATGCATAAAAATATCCCCCTGTGCTCCGGCATAAGACCTCACCTCAGGTGATAAAGTCTATATGCCTGTTTTCTACCCAGTAGTATAGCACGGGGGATTTTTTATTTCAAAAAATTTTTCTCTCAACAGACAGTTTCCGCCCATCTGCAGGATCTACCCATCAGGGTTTCAGCCCATGGAAAAAATACCAGAAGGCACCGCACATTTTCCCAAGTGCCATCATGATCATATAAAAGGACATTCCGCTTTTGATATCCAGTCTGCGAAACAACACAGGAAAGATACTAAGTACCTCCGCCAATGCTGCCGAAACACAGCCCACAAACATGCCTGCACACAGTCCCCACAAAATGACAAACCAATAACCCACAGGAAACGTAAGGTTCGGATATTCGGAATAGATGCCACTGCATAGAATTCCCAGAATGATCATCCACTCATAGAATTTCACCAAACGAACGGTGTGGCTGCTGCCGATCATCCGCGGATAGATCCCGATCTTTAGTAAAAAAGCTAACACGCCTGCGGAAGTGGCAGAGCCGGCTGTGATCCCCAGAAGAAACCATAGGATCCACGACAGTATCTGTGATCCGCTCATTCTTGTTTCTCCCCTATGTCTTTGTCTGAATTTTCTCCGGCTTCTTTGCTGCTTGCATCCTGCAAATTTTCCTTTTGATTCTGTTGCTTTTCCTGTTTCTGATCGCGCGTTTGACTCTGCTGTTCTTTCTCCTTGATGCGCTGGATCGTATCCTCCACGTCCTGTTCGTATTTGCTCACTTCCACCTGAAGCGGAGTCGGATCCTTCTCTCTTTTTTTCAGACTGATATGATTAAAAAAAATGAGGATTCCCAGTGCAAGACCAATGGAATAACCGATCTCCAGCCCACCGGTCTGCCGGGGTTCGTATCCGATCACCTGGGTATAGATCTGCGCAAACAGATCCACAATCCCGATGTCATTGTGAAATGCCATAATAGAAAATCCTGAGCCGAAGAAGATCACGATACCGATCAGGGCGCTTTTCAAATAACTAGCCACAGTACATCATCTCTTTCAAATCTTTTACAAGTTCCACGCCGTTTTGGAGTTTTTCCCCGGAACGCATACCCATGACATAGTCCACGCCGACCCACACGGCTGCCGCGATCGCCAACACTAAAAAACACCGATAAATGAATTTTGCCATATACATCACACTCCTTTTTGAGAAGCATGTGCATATGGCAAAATTTTATTCATTATTAGTAACTCTTCAAAGCGATCATCAATGCTCTGGTGATGGCACTTCCCACAACAAAACATAAAAGTGCTTCAACCAATCCGTTCACTCCCACGAATGCCAGCACGAACAGCAGCGGATTTGCTGCGCCAAGTGCAGACACGATGCCCTGAATATAGTCTGTATGGTAGAAAAATACAACAATACAAGTCATAAAAAACAGGGTGTTCATAAACGGACAGCATAAATTAGCAACGACCGTATTTAATGACTTATTTTTGGAAACCTTTTTCATTCCCTTATAAATGAGACCTGTCAAAAAGCCCATCAACGTACGTGTGACCACGCATGTGATAAAAGTTTTCACCGGGCTAATGGAAAGAAGCATGGCACCAAAGTGACTCATACCAAAGCACTGAATAAAGCTGGTAATACCAAACACAGCGCCCAGAATCATACCTCCAACCGGGCCAAGGATCACCGCTCCGATCGCCACCGGAATGACGATCAATGTGATCTCCAGTCCTCCGGTACGGATATACCCAAGGGGTGTAAATGCCAGGATCAATACGATCGCTGTAAGCATGGCGATCTGAACCATCCAGGTCGTCTTTGTTCTTCTATCGTTCATAAGAAATCCTATTTTGCAGCCTTGATTGCCTCGGTCAGGGCAGGAACGATCTTATTTAAGTCTCCCACGATACCGTAATCAGCTACATCAAAGATCGGAGCATCGGAATCTTTGTTGATGGCGATGATCAGATCAGACTCTTCCATACCTGCTACGTGCTGGATCGCACCAGAGATACCGATTGCAAAATATACGTTGGGACGAACGGTCTTTCCGGTCTGTCCTACCTGATAATCCTGTGCTAACCAGCCATTCTCAACAACGGCACGAGAGCAGCTGACCATTCCGCCAAGGGCATCAGCCAGATCCTGTAACATCTTGAAGTTCTCTGCGCTTCCTACACCACGTCCGCCGGATACAAGGATCTTTGCGTCCATGATGTTCTGAACCTGTCCAACAGCCTTAACGATCTCCTGGATCTCAACATATCTGTCGTTGGGAGTAAAGCCGGGGTTGTACTCGATCACTTCTGCCTTTGCGCCGGGGATCGGATCGATCTTCTGCATAACACCGGGACGAACAGTAGCCATCTGAGGTCTGTTGTCAGGACATGCGATGGTTGCGATGGTGTTTCCGCCGAATGCAGGACGGGTCATCAGTAACTGATTGTGCTTCTGCTCATCCTCTTTGCCGGGAACAGCAACAAGCGGGAAATCACCGATCTCAAGAACGGTACAGTCTGCAGTCAGACCGGTTGCAACTCTTGCAGATACGGTAGGGCCAAGGTCACGTCCGATAGCGGTTGCGCCAACTAACATGATCTCAGGCTTGTACTCATTGATCACAGATGCCAGTGCATGTGCATAAGGCTCTGTTCTGTAGGTCTCCAGCTCAGGATCGTCTACTACGATCACCTTGTCTGCGCCATACTCAGCCAGCTTATCGCATAATCC
>CAMBUC010000221.1 GCA_945871045.1 uncultured bacterium | reverse complement strand
ATAAAGTAATGCATGCAGCCAAACATCAAGGTCTGCGCGATACCTCCCATGCCCAAGAAAATTGCAAGGAACCACATGATTTTTTTCATTACTTTTTACCTCCAAACTGGTTGACCCACAGGATCAGTTCATCGAAGACTGTCGTATTGATCTCATAAAAGATAAAATTTTTTCTTTGTATTCGGATATCAGATCAGCATTCTTTAACAACTTCAAATGATAAGATAGAGCCGCCATTACATATCAATATTTTCCATTCTTTTCTAACGCATCCACTCAGAAACTACGATCACATCTTTCAAGTAATTCTCTTTAACAATTCTTCTGGTTCAATGACAGGAATCGTTGATTCAGAAAAGTCAGTTACATTTCTTGTAACAATAAAGTCAGCATTTGCCTCCTTCGCACAGCGATCCTGTAAACAATCCTCAAAATCTTTAAAACTATCCATTCTGATCGCTTGAACCACACCTTCATGGGATGCTCCAACCACTTTCAGGCAATCACAGATTTTCTCCATCCATGTTCTACGTTGTTCTTCCGGGACTTTTCTCTAAATATACCAGAGATTGGGAATCGTATGAAATGCAACATAGCCTTGAAGCTCTCCAGTTGAACATTTCTCCATAACTTGTGAAGCAGCTTGATAAAATGGCTCTCGCGTAGCAAGAAAATCAATGATAACATTTGTATCAACCAAGACTACCATATTTCTCCGCCCTCGCTTCCTCAAGCTCCTTATCCGGATCAAAATCATCCGGCAGGTACATTTTTATTTGTGTACGCGCTGCATCCAGTTCCTTAAATGCCTGCACCTTTTTATCTTTTTCATAGGTAAGCGGCTGTACTTCATCTATGTGTGTGTCTTGTGGCATCAGCCTATGAATCACTTCAATTAGAAAACTGACATTATCATCCGACATTCCATTTATCATCTGTACCGCCTGTTCTTGTAATGCTGTCATATGATACACCTACCTTTCGTTGCCATATCTGTCATACGTAATATGTTCATCAATACTACATTCTCTGATCGTATTATATGCCCATATTGTTTTTTTTACAAGCAAACAATCATTTTGTTCTCAGGCCTCACTACACACCCCTTTTTCCAGATTCGTAAGAGGCTGTCCGGTCACACGCAGAACCTTCCATTCAGACAGCGGCACTGCCCCCAGAGAAAGATATTTTTCCCTATCCTACCAGCCATTTGTATTTTTCGACACTATAAAGCGGAACAAACGGAAGCAATATGGGGGTTTAATTCATAGATTGAAGTTGCATAACAGAATCCAAACTCATATGATTTTCATAATCTGAAAGACTGATGTCTTTCCAAGGATTACTCATAATTCTTCATCCACCTTTCTAAGATAAACTGGAATTAGCTTACTTCTTGGTTTTATATACTACATGAGATGTAATTGCTAAAACCATAGGTACACATGCATATCCAGCATTTACTTGACCATTATTTATCAACACATACCCGGCACCAACAAATGTCAAAATTGCAAAAATAATGCTAAGAATAAATGCAATTCACTTTGTAGCAATCACATAACATCCATTCTGATCTCATCAATGATGCTTTTGTCCTTCAGTTGATTTAATTCAACGCATGTAATTATCATCACTACCGCGATGAGCACGGCCATTCCCGGCACAAATATGCCCCACGGAATATGATATAACACGGGAAATACTTTTCGGATAGATACGTTGATCACAAATGGAATCGCAATCCCGAGTGTAATTCCCGGCAGGAATGCTTTGATCATGCACAGGATGCTTTCACAATAAACCATTTTCCGAAGCGATGCGTCTGTCATTCCGACACTCTTTAGGATCGCAAACTCACGACTTCGGATCCTGATATTGGTTGCAAGCGTGCTGATCACGCTCGAAAATCCCATCAGGATCAGTAATATGACGAATCCATAAAGAATCATCTGTGCGAGAACAATTGCAACATTTAGCATTTTTACCATGGTGTCTACACGAGCAATTCTTACGGTATATCCCTGTTCCACATAGGAATCCTCTGTAAGGATCGGATAATACTCATCCATGATTTTTCTGGCATATTCTGTGTATGCCTGTTCATCATCCGGCGCACAATACCAATCAAAAAATCTGGCATCAATGTCAGGGACAACCATTCTGACCGGATATGGGTTCATCTCATGAAAACCTCGTTCTTTCAGGTCATCCTGATGCAGAATACCTCCGACCGGAAGCGTCTGTTTCTCGTCTGCTGCAGTGATCAGCGTGATCTCAGTTACTTCTTCGTTGAAAGGAGTGATCGTTTTCATCCTTCCATGATCGTTATACTCATAAGTGTTGATCAGAAGGTTACTGCCGTATGCTGCACCTGCTCTGTCACATAATTCTTTATATAACGTCTCATCAACTGCGATCAGTTCAACCTGTGTCTCCCCATTCTCATCGAAAATATCCGGAACCTGCAACATTTCTTCCGAGAAAACACCCGGATCCGGTAGCGCATGGTACGTGCATGCATCACTTCCCACGCCATAAACGGTCGTGCCATATGCCGATAATCTTCCCGTAATCTCATTGTAAGTGACAGCTGAAATCGGTGCAACGATCTTTTCCTCTTCCTTTCCGGTATTACGATTCAGCTCTATATCGCGGATGGAGCAATAATCTACCATCATCTCTCTGGAATTCGGATTCATCCACTCCTCGAATTCCTTTGCCTGACCGGAAAGTCCACCCGTCAAAAGAAGCAGTAAAATTCCAATTGACAGTGCACGAATGGTAGCTTTATATCCCTGCTGATTTCTCTTGATATTCCTGTAGGCGATCGCACCCTCGCATCCCAGCATTTTTTCTGCAAAACCATCTTTCACTTCAATATCTTTCAAATCAGAATTTGCTTCCATGCCTTTTACACACTGTATCGCAGTAAGTTTTCCGACCGCTTTTGCCGGCTTATGTGCAGAGACAAGCACGATCACAAGAGAAAAGACTGCCGCAAACAGATAGGTCCATACAGATACATGAAATGATAGAGAAAACGAAAACGGGCGCATGATAATGCTTCTTGAAAGCTCATTGATATCAGCGACAAAATGTCCTGCGATCCTTACGCCGATATATCCAATCAACGTCCCTAAAATAAGTCCCAGTGGAATACCGACCAGACAAAGCCACAAACTCTCATACAGGACACTCGCTTTGATCTGCTTTTTCGTTCCGCCGACGCATTTTAAAATGCCAAATTCCTGAATCCTTTTATTTGCGCTTGCCACAAAAATATTCGATATGACCGTCACCGACATAAATGCGATCAACAGTCCCAAAAGCATAGCCGGTACTGCGATGATCGCAGAATATGCACCTGCATAATCCCCATATCCCGGTCCCAGGAAATCGATCACCATCTGATTGCCGCTTGTGGCAAAGCACATAACGGCTGTGACAAGGGCTGTGCTAAGTGCGATTGCAAAAATGCTTGCGAACGTCCTATTTTTATTTAATTTGAGCTGACTAAGTGCGAGTTGTGCTGTTATTTTCATGATCTCATCACCTCGTCTTTTACGATTTTTCCATCTCCGATAGTGATGATCCGGCCGGCCTGCAATGCAATCTTCTCGTCATGTGTGACCAAAAGGATCGTCTGATTGTATTTCTGATTTGCATGCTTTAAGATATCCATGATTTCCATGCCGGTCCTG
>CAMBUC010000220.1 GCA_945871045.1 uncultured bacterium | reverse complement strand
GGTACAGAGGAACTGAACCGGCCGTTAGAATAGGGAGTGTGTCGGTATTGATGCAGACATAAAATTTCGGACAAAAAGCACTTCCCTCGACAAAGAGTGTATGTTAGAATGAGAACGATTGTGGAGCGGGTGCGAACGCTTCTTAAGGTAAAGTGATAGAAAAGGAGATTATTATGGCAAAAGTAGGTATCGTCATGGGCAGCGACTCAGATATGCCCGTAATGGCAAAAGCAGCAGACATTCTGGAAAAACTGGGTATTGATTATGAGATGAACATCATTTCTGCCCACAGAGAGCCGGCGGAGTTTTTTGAGTATGCAAATACTGCCGAAGAACGGGGGTATAAAGTGATCATCGCAGGCGCGGGAATGGCAGCGCATCTGCCCGGTATGTGTGCAGCGATCTTCCCGATGCCGGTCATCGGAATCCCGATGCATACCACATCATTAGGAGGAAGAGATTCGCTTTACTCCATCGTTCAGATGCCCACCGGAATCCCGGTAGCAACGGTAGCGATCAATGGCGGTGCAAATGCAGCGCTTCTTGCAGCAAAGATCTTAGCCACCAGTGATGCAGAACTTTTGGACAAGTTAAAAGCTTACTCCGAGGAATTGAAGGAGCAGGTGGTTGCAAAGGATGCAAAACTTCAGGAAGTTGGATATAAAAACTATTAAGATGCTGCTGAGCAGAATCGAGATGGGGTTTGAATAGTTACATGATTATCAAATAATACACAAGATCAGGAGGAATAGAAATGGATTACAAGAATTCAGGCGTTGATATCGAGGCTGGATACAAGTCAGTGGAACTGATGAAGGAGCATGTAAAAGCAACGATGCGTCCGGAAGTATTAGGCGGTTTAGGTGGATTTTCCGGTGCATTTTCATTGGAGAAGATCAAAGATATGGAAGAACCCGTACTTCTTTCCGGAACGGACGGATGCGGAACCAAGGTGAAATTAGCATTCATCATGGACAAGCATGACACCATCGGTATTGATGCGGTTGCTATGTGTGTAAACGACGTTGCCTGTGCAGGCGGAGAGCCGTTATTCTTCCTTGATTATATTGCATGTGGAAAAAATTATCCGGAAAAGATCGCTACCATCGTGAGCGGTGTGGCGGAAGGCTGTAAACAGTCCGGCTGTGCACTGATCGGCGGTGAGACTGCGGAGCATCCGGGACTGATGCCTGAGGATGAGTATGATCTTGCCGGTTTCGCAGTCGGTGTGGTTGATAAAAAGGATATCATCACCGGAGAGAACTTAAAAGATGGTGATGTGTTGATCGGTATGGCTTCTACCGGTGTACATTCCAACGGATTTTCACTGGTTCGCAAGATTTTCAAAATGGACAAAGAGACCCTGAATACATATCATGAGGAACTGGGCAAGACACTGGGGGAGGCCCTTCTTGCACCTACACGTATTTATGTAAAGGCGTTAAAGAACGTAAAGGAAGCCGGTGTGCGGGTAAAGGCATGCAGCCATATTACCGGCGGCGGATTTTATGAGAACATTCCCCGTATGCTTCCGGAAGGAAAACATGCCGTGATCGAAAAGAACAGTTATCCGATCCCTCCGATCTTTACCATGATGGCGAGAGAGGGAGACGTTTCTGAGCAGATGATGTATAACACCTATAACATGGGCCTTGGAATGGTAGTTGCTGTGGATCCGGCAGACGTTGACAAAGCAATGGAAGCCATGAAAGCAGCAGGAGATACACCCTATGTGGTAGGTAAGATCACCGATGGAGAAAAGGGAGTGACCTTATGTTAAAATTAGCAGTTCTGGTGTCCGGCGGCGGCACCAATCTCCAGGCGATCATCGATGCGATCAGTGCGGGAACCATCACCAATGCAGTCATTGATGTGGTCATCAGCAATAATGCAGGTGCATATGCATTGGAGCGCGCAAAAAACAGTGGTATCGAAGGTTTGTGCATCTCACCGAAAAATTATGAGACCAGAGAACAGTTTAATGATGCACTGACACAGACCATCGTAGATCGTGGGATCGATCTGGTTGTTTTGGCAGGATATCTTGTGATCATCCCGCCCCAGTTGATCGCTGCATATAAAAATAGGATCATCAATATCCATCCGTCACTGATCCCTTCCTTCTGCGGCACGGGTTACTACGGTCTGAAGGTGCATGAGGCAGCACTGGCCCGGGGCGTGAAAGTCACAGGGGCCACCTGTCATTTTGTAGATGAGGGAACGGATACAGGACCGATCATTTTGCAGAAGGCAGTGGAGATCCTGCCGGATGATACGCCAAAAAGTTTGCAGCAACGTGTGATGGAGCAGGCGGAATGGATCATCATGCCCAAGGCCATTGATCTGATCGCCAACGGAAAAGTCCGTGTCGAGGATGGCGTGGCAAAGATCATAGAGTAAATTGATTGACAGACATGAAAGATAAATAGTAGGAGGCAGAAAACCATGAAGGTTTTAATCGTAGGAAGCGGCGGACGCGAGCATGCCATCGCTATGGCAGTTGCAAAGAGTCCGAAGGTAGATAAGATTTATTGTGCACCCGGAAATGCAGGAATCGCAGCACAGGCAGAGTGCGTGCCCATTGCTGCAATGGAATTTGACAAACTTGCAGATTTTGCAAAAGAGCAGGGGATCGACCTGACGATCATCGGTATGGATGATCCGTTGGTCGGCGGAATCGTTGATGTATTTGAGGAGCGTGGACTTCGTGTGTTCGGACCTCGTAAAAATGCAGCGATCCTGGAGGGTTCCAAAGCATTCTCGAAGGAATTGATGAAAAAGTACAACATTCCTACCGCCGGATATGAGACCTTTGATGATGCGGATTCTGCACTTGCATATTTGGAGACTGCAAAACTTCCCATCGTTTTAAAGGCCGATGGTCTGGCTCTTGGAAAAGGTGTTTTGATCTGCCATACATTAGAAGAAGCAAAAGACGGCGTCAAGGAGATCATGCAGGATAAGAAGTTTGGTACTGCCGGAAATCGTATGGTGGTAGAGGAATTTATGACCGGACGGGAGGTATCTGTTCTTTCCTTTGTAGATGGAAAGACGATCAAGATCATGTCATCCGCTCAGGATCATAAGCGTGCACTGGATGGTGATCAGGGACTGAACACCGGTGGCATGGGAACCTTCTCACCGAGTCCTTTCTACACAAAAGAAGTGGATGAGTTTTGTAAAAAATATATTTATCAGGCAACTGTGGATGCCATGGCAGCTGAGGGAAGAGACTTCCAGGGAATCATTTTCTTTGGACTGATGCTTACGGAGGAAGGCCCGAAGGTATTAGAGTATAATGCACGTTTCGGAGATCCTGAGGCGCAGGTGGTTCTTCCCCGTATGAAGAATGATATCATCGAAGTAATGGAGGCATGCGTGGATGGCAAACTGGATACGATCGACCTGCAATTCGAGGACAATGCAGCCGTTTGTGTCGTTCTCGCATCTGAGGGTTATCCGGTAAGTTACAAGAAGGGTTATCCCATCACCGGATTCGAGCAGTTCGATGGAAGAGATGATCGTTTCTGTTATCATGCAGGCACGGCATTTAACGATAAGGGAGAGATCGTTACAAACGGCGGCCGCGTACTTGGCATCACAGCAACCGGTGCTGATCTGAAGGAAGCCCGGGCAAATGAATATGAAGCTACAGAGTGGATCTCTTTCGAGAACAAATATATGAGACATGAAAATGGTAAAGCAATCGACGAGGGTTAAGTGA
>CAMBUC010000219.1 GCA_945871045.1 uncultured bacterium | reverse complement strand
GCGAGGACAAAGAGGCGGTGCTTGCGCGTGTGAATGAGCGGTTTTTAGACCGGTATAGTGTGTATGCACTGGTCAATTACATGAACGGAAATAAGGAAGCAGTCAAGGAACTGGATCAGACAAATTTTCGTTATGGGATCATAAAGACCGATGATTTTGATGCGGTGGATCTGAATGATCCGAAGAATTATGTGGTTAGCAATATCGACCGGGCGATCGACCGTAACGATGTGAATCTCTATTCCTGCAACTGGAGTGAGCGCACCGGGTATGATTATAATATGGGCCTGTTTGGTTACGCCTGGATCAACAATTATGGTGAACAAGGGGACTACACCTGCGAGAGTCAGGCAATCGACGGCTATTTCTATGACTGGATGAATGAGACATTGTATATCAAGGTGGGAGAGCGGCTCTATCCGTACTCCGGCGAGGTTTTGGCAGATCTGAATGAGCATGTCACATCCCACACCTTTCTGCCTGTCGAACAAGTGCCTGATGAAGCGGTGAATGGGCAGGCTGCAACGGATACTGCAACGGAAACAGAATATGTGTACATCGACGGAGTCACAGAAGAAGCGGTGGAAGAAACGCCGGAAACTTCGGAAGAAACAGTAGATCATTATTATACAGAAAATCTGGAATCTATCGAAGAACCGGTACAGCAGTTGCTGAATAACTCACTTCTGAATGCATCCATGTCTGACTGGCGTGTTCCTTCGATGCTGCTTGTGCTTTGCGATTCCGGTCAGCATCTGCGCGCATCGGATGTCATGGTCATTGATGACCAGATGCTTCTGGAACTGGGAGAAGTGAACGTAGACGGATACAGCGTGAACTATGTGTCAGCCGGAATGGCAACCGTTCCGGTGGTGCCGGAGACAGATGAGGCCGAGGTTGACAGTTACTATATCGTTTCCTATGCGAAGGATCCGTTGGATGTAAAATCGGATTTTAAGGACTGTGACCTGTTGGCGCAGGGAAGGTTACTGGTTGATTTTGCATATGCATACAAGTATGTATTTGTGGCAGTATTGATCCTGTCGATCATTCTGTTTTTCACAGCCTTTGTATTCTTGCTTTGTGCGGCAGGTCATCGGAACGGCGTGGAAGGTCTGTGTAAGCGACCGTGGGATGCGATTCCGGTGGATGTCAATATCGGTGGTGTACTTTGTGTGGATGCCTTTCTTGTCTGTGCGGTCATTTATGCGGGAATCGAATGGAATCCGTTAAAATATCTGGTTTCCTGGCTCTTTGCGGCCTTTGCGGGCATGTTAGCGATTCTTCTTGTGATCGAGTGCAGCATGAGTTTTGCGCTTTGGTGCAAACTTGGAAAATGGTGGCATCACACATTGGTTTATGCAGTTGCAAAATGGTGCTGGAAGATTGTGAAGGGATTGTGTCAGTTTACCTGTCGCCTGTGGAGACGCTTCATGGAACTGCTGCACAGTGTGCGGTTCCTGTGGAAGGCATGGCTGATTTTGGGAGCCATCGCTTTCGCAGAGTTTCTGGTAATCGTGATGATGGCATCCGGGTCAGGGCGTCTGGGGGTGTTCTTAATCTTCTGGTTCTTGGAGAAATTGCTGTTGTATCCGATCATCATTTTTGGGCTCTTGCAGATGTATCAGTTGCAGGAGGGTGGAAAAACATTGGCGCAGGGTGATCTGGAAAGCAAGATCGACACGTCCAAGATGTATTGGGAATTCAAAAAACACGGCGATCATCTCAATGCCATCGGGGACGGCATGAATGCGGCGGTTGCGGAGCGCATGAAGAGCGAGCGCTTTAAGACAGAACTGATCACGAATGTTTCCCATGATATCAAGACGCCCCTCACATCCATCATTAACTATGTGGATCTTCTGGGGAAAGAAACCATCGATCATCCAAAAGCGGAAGAATATTTGGAAGTGCTGAGCCGCCAGTCCGCGCGGTTAAAGAAACTCATCGAGGATCTGATCGAGGCATCCAAGGCTTCCACCGGCAACCTGAAGGTCAATATGGAGGTGTGTGATGCTAGAGTTACGCTGGTACAGACCATCGGCGAATATGAGGAAAAACTGGCAAAGAGCCGGATCGAACTGCAGATCAAGGAACCTGAGGAGCAGATCAAACTTCAGGCAGACAGCAGACATTTGTGGCGTGTGTTTGACAACCTGATGAACAATATTTGTAAATACGCACAGCCGGGAACCCGCGCTTATGTGAATCTGGAACGGGAGAATGATCAGGCCCGCATCACCTTCCGCAACATTTCCAGAGAGCCATTAAACATTTCCAGTGAGGAACTGATGGAGCGGTTTGTGCGGGGTGACAGTTCACGCAGTCTGGAGGGAAATGGATTAGGCCTTTCCATCGCCCGAAGCCTCACCGAACTGATGAGAGGAAAACTGGAACTGGTCGTTGATGGTGATCTGTTTAAAGTAGTATTGACATTTCCTGTAACAAATGATGAAAAAACACTTTAAATCAGACATACTTCTGTGTGTATTTGACAATTTTTTTATAAATGTTAAATTAGTTAAAAAAATGCACTGGACAAATTAAAAAAAGAATGTTATCATACCAACAACTTAAAAAAATTAAGCGAAACAAAGGCGTTTCAACCAAGGGGGTTGAAGCGCCTTTTTGCGGTATAGGAAACTTTGTCTCCTATACGACAAAAACGTTCCGCAGGGATGTGCGCAAAGCGCATTCTATTTTATGACAGACCTGTGAGTGTACAGCGCAGGCCGGTAAATTCTAAAGGTGAGGGAAAAGATATGAGGCAACAGTTAGACAGTGTAGACAGAAAGATTTTACATATTTTACAGGAGAATGCAAGAACCTCTTTGAAGGATATAGCATCCCAGGTATATTTATCCTCTCCGGCTACATCGGCCCGGATCGATAAGTTAGAGCGCGAAGGATATATTCTTGGCTATCATACCAGTGTGAACAAGGAAAAATTAGGCAATTGCATCCGGGCATTTATCAATGTGGAGGTGCTTTCGGGAAAGAAAGAGGCATTTTTGAATCTTGCCCGTGCCTGCAATAACGTCATTGAGTGCAGCTGCATTACCGGTGATTATTCCATGCTTTTAGAGGTGGCTTATTCCAATACAAAGGAACTGGAGGCCTTTGTCTCTCAGGTACAGAAGTTTGGAAAAACCCAGACACAGATCGTTTTCTCAACAGCGATCGAACACAGAGAGATTCCCACATTGATCGGTGAGACGGCTTAAGAGATTGATCATACAGACCCGAATACGCAGCAAATGGGTATTCGGGTCTTTCTTTTTGCAGATAAAACAGATATACTGAGGAAAGAAACGTGTCCGGAAAGTGATGCGTAAGCATTGGAAAGAGGGAGACAACCGGAAAAGAAACAGGTAGTTGTCGAGGAGAAAGATCAGGATGGAAGAACAAAAACAGGTACATCTTCCGCAGGCATTTGTGGAGCGGATGAAAGAAAGCCTCGGTGCGGAGGCAGACGCATTTTTTGCAAGTTATGATAGCGCCCGTGCGTATGGGCTCAGATGCAATCCGCTGAAACTGGAAAAAGATCAGTTTGAGGCATTGATGCCCTTTGAACTGGAGCCGGTCAGCTGGGCAAAAGAGGGCTGCTACTATAAAGAAACAGATCGCCCGGGCAAACACCCGTTTCACGAAATGGGGCTTTATTATATTCAGGAGCCCAGTGCGATGTGTGTTGTGGAAGTGGCAGATCCGAAACCGGGAGAATATGTGCTGGATCT
>CAMBUC010000218.1 GCA_945871045.1 uncultured bacterium | reverse complement strand
GTGACACCGGATGCCGGTTTCTATTCCCTGTATCCTTCCCTTGGCATCACGGATTTCTCGAAATTCGGAGAAACTTTCGGTCAGGTATTAAAGGCAGACTTCTCCGGTGTGAATATCGGAAACTTTGTTGTCGTACTGTTTGCTTTCCTGTTTGTTGACATGTTTGATACCATCGGCACGTTGGTGGGCGTTGCAACAAAAGCAAATATGCTGGATGAAAATGAAAAACTGCCCCGTATCAAACCTGCACTTTTGGCAGATGCTATCGCAACTTTCGTTGGTGCAATCTTCGGTACTTCTACGACTACTACTTATGTAGAAAGTTCTGCCGGTGTGGCTGCCGGTGCGAGAACCGGACTTGCCTCTGTAGTAACCGGATTTTTATTCCTGCTTGCGATCTTCTTTGCCCCTGTCTTCACTGCGATCCCCGGATTTGCAACAGCTCCGGCACTGATCTTTGTAGGATTCTTAATGGTAATGGCAGTTGCCGACATCAAGTTTGATGACCTGACAGAAGCGGTTCCCGCATATCTGTGTATCCTTGCGATGCCGCTGATGTACAGTATCTCTGAAGGTATCGCCATCGGCGTGATCTCTTATGTGATCCTCAACGTATGCTGCGGAAAATCCAAAAAAGTCACTCCGCTCATGTATGTGTTAGCACTTCTGTTTATTGCTAAATATGTCTTCTTATCAGAGGTTTGATCAAGCAAAAAGAAGCATACCCACCCGGGTATGCTTCTTTTTTTATCGTATAGGAAACTTCGTCTCCTATACGACAAAAGCCTCATGAAACCTATCTTTCTTCTCTAAAGTACGGCAGTCCCAGACTTGCCGGCGGCTGATTCTCCCGTTTGCTTCGCATACTGGTCACAACCAGAACCACCAGCGTCACCACATAGGGGATCATCTTGTAAAGTTCCTGATATTCCATATGGTCCATTCCCGTGGGAATGTAAAGATACAAAATATAAAGTCCACCAAACAGGAAGGATGCCAGAACACTGATATTCGGGCGCCAGATCGTGAAAATAACCAGTGCGATGGCAAGCCATCCTCTGTCACCAAAGGCGTTGTTTGACCATACGCCGCATGCATAATCCATGACATAATATAGTCCGCCCAGACCTGCGATCATACATCCGATGCAGGTAGCGGCATATTTGTATCTTGTTACATTGATGCCGGCTGCATCTGCCGTGTTGGGATTTTCACCAACTGCACGAAGATGTAACCCTTTTCGCGTGCGATTTAAGAAATAGGAAGCCGCCAGTGCAATGGCCACTCCAAGGTACGCCAAAAATCCGTAAGATAAAAACAGTTTTCCAAACCATCCGAGTTTTCCTGCAAAAGGCAGCGACTTGCTAAAGTAACTGCTCGTTGCGCTCAGTGCGATGGAAGGCACATCACTGTTTGCCAGTTTGATCAAAGAGCCGCCGAAAAAGTTACCGAATCCGACACCGAAGGTGGTCATGGCAAGACCGGTTACATTCTGGTTGGCACGAAGGGTGACGGTCAGGAAACAATACAAAAGACCCATCAACAACGAACCAAGCAGACAGCAGACTAACGGGATCAGGATCGCTAACGCCGGATGGATCACCTGTGCATTATTTTCATAGAAGAAAGAGCCGATCACACCGCTAATTGCGCCAACATACATAACACCCGGAATTCCAAGGTTCAGGTTTCCGGATTTCTCCGTAATGATCTCACCGGTACAACCGTATAGCAGGGGAATTCCCTGTACAATTGCTCTGGGAATAAATGCTAATAAGAAATTCCACATGATCATGCCTCCTCCTTTCCTGTTTTTTTACCGGAATGAACCTTATACGCAATAAAGAATTCACATCCGATGATAAAGAACAGGATAATACCTGTTAAAATATCTGAGTAAGAATGGTTCAATCCAAAATTCGTAGAGATCTCACCTGCTCCGCGCTCCATGAATACGATCAGGATACTGGAAAGGATCATCGTAAAGGGATTGAACTTTGACATCCAGGATACCAGTACAGCGGTAAAACCTTCGCCGCCTGCGATGGTTGTGGTGATCGTGTGGTTGATACCGCCAACCAGCAAAAGTCCTGCCAAACCGCAGATCGCACCGGAAAGCATCATCGTACGGATAATGACTTTTTCGACCTTGATACCCACATATCGGGCAGTGTTCTCACTCTCACCCACCACATTGATCTCATAACCGTGTTTGCTGTATCTCAGATAGACAGCCATGAACAGCGTAATGATCACTGCCACAGCGATCGTTAACAAATATTTCGATCCGAACAGCTGCGGCAGCCAGCCGCTGTTTGAGTTCTGGTTGATGATACCGATCTTACCTGAACCCTTCGGAACCTCCTCCAAGATTACGAAGAAGGCAACCAACTGTGTCGCGATATAGTTCATCATAAGCGTAGACAGTGTCTCGTTCGTATTCCACTTTGCCTTAAAGAGTGCCGGGATCAGCCCCCAGACCATGCCGGCAGCAAGGCTGGCAACGATCATACAAAGAATCATCACAGCATTCGGCACTTTGCCTTCTAAACGGATCATACATACCGCAGAGGCAAGGCCGCCGATCAGCACCTGTCCTTCTCCGCCAATGTTCCAGAACTTCATCTTAAATGCCGGAGTCAGCGCCAAGGCGATCAACAACAGGATCGACGTGTTCTGTAACGTGATCCACATTTTTCTTGTACTTCCAAAGGCACCGGAGATCATGGAGCCATACACATTGATGGGATTCACTCCCGTGGTGATGGTAGTAATGATCCCGCAGACAACCAGCGCCAGCAGGATCGCCAGTACGCGGATGCCCATCGCCTTATACCAGACCAGCGGTTCTCTTTTTACGATATGAACACGCGGTTCTTTTCTTTTTTCTTTTGTCATGGCATTACTCATGCTGTTCGCCGCCTCCTACTCTGGTCATCATCATTCCGACCTCATTTTTATCTGTCTTTCTGGCATCAATGATTCCGCTGACTTCACCGCCGCACAAAACCATGATACGGTCACACAACTCCACCATAACATCCAGATCCTCTCCAACGAAGATGACTGCAACGCCTTTTTTCTTCTGCTCATTCAAAAGTTCATAGATCGTATAAGAAGAATTGATATCCAGACCGCGCACTGCATAGGCTGTCAGAAGAACGGTAGGGGCAGAAGCGATTTCCCGGCCCACCAATACTTTCTGCACATTTCCTCCGGAAAGCCTTCGCACCGGCGTGGTGATACCCGGGGTCGCAACCTCCAGATTCTCTACCACACGCTCTGCCAGCTCCTTGGGGGATTTCCGGTTCGCAAAGGGCGAATGTCCATCCCGGAACGAACGCAGCATCATATTGTCGGTCAGGTCCATATTTCCGACAAGTCCCATTCCCAGACGGTCCTCCGGAACAAAAGATAACGAAACGCCCAGTTCTGCGATCTTTAAGGGATCCTTTCCAATAAGCATCTCACGGTTTCCGTCATCCTGCACATAAGCAATGGATCCGCTTTCCGTCACCTGAAGGCCGGCGATGGCTTCTAACAGTTCCTTCTGTCCGCAGCCGGAAATACCTGCAATTCCAAGGATCTCGCCGCTGTTTGCAGTAAAGGAAACATCCTTTAATTTTAAGAAACCTTCCTCATCCCGTACGGACAGGCCTTTGACTTCAATACGAGGCTTCGGATCTACGGGATCCGGGCGGTCGATATTTAACGTCACCGCATGGCCCACCATCATATTTGTCATGTCGGTCACATTGGT
>CAMBUC010000217.1 GCA_945871045.1 uncultured bacterium | reverse complement strand
TGAGGCTCTGAAGCCTCCCACATGCTCCAGTAAACGATGGTCTTTCCACCATCTGCTGAAGGCTCTGCAGCGTCTGCTGTTGACTCTTCTGCAGGCTTATCAGTTGTTGATGGTGCAGGTGTCTCTGCCTTGCTTCCACATCCTGCCAGTGTAGCAGCTACCATAACTACACCTAACATGACACTAAGTAATTTCTTTCTCATGTCTTCTTCTCCTCCTCTTAAAGAAAAATAATTAATCGTTCCGCAGAAAAACATCTTTCATGTCCCTCTGCATTTCGTAATTCTAGTTTACAACGGATTTGCACAAATGTATTTGCACATTTTGTCCGAGTATTTGCACAATTATTTTTCTTGCCCATAGATTTTACTATTTCCTGTGATTTTTCAAGTTTTTTTTGTGTACTATTTCTCTAAAAACTTTTCCCGTTCGTCAATTTGTTATAAATTTTTCCAAACTGCCCCCTTTCATTATTATTTTTTCACACATGCCTTAATTGTACAAATAATCCTTCATATTTGCACAATCATCCGATGCCATTTGAATTTTTGTCCAACTTATGTATACTGAAAGGCAAAGGGGGATCATTTCGATGAATTACAAAGGAATTACTTTCATCAACGATTTTGATGTAGAAGAACTGTTTTCCGTACACTACTTTGAATATATGAGCGATTTTCTCTTTGAAGGAGAGAGCCACGACTTCTGGGAATTTCTGTGCGTGGACCGCGGGGAAGTGGAAGTGACTGCCGACAGCCACTGCTATACATTAAAGCGCGGTGAGATCATTTTTCACAAGCCCAACGAATTTCATGGCCTGCGGGCAAACGGCACCGTTGCGCCCAATCTTGTCGTGGCATCTTTTCGATGCCGCTCCTCTGCAATGAGTTTTTTTGAGGGAAAGATCCTGACCATTGATGAAGTGGAGAGAAATCTTCTCGCTTCTATTATTATAGAAGCAAGAAATGCGTTTTCTTCCGAACTGGATGATCCGTATCTGGAAGAACTGATCCGGACACCGGCCTATCACATGGGTTCCGAACAGTTGATCCGCCTGTACATCGAGCAGCTGCTGATCCATCTTTACCGCAGATATACATCATCCTATGGACAGGATATGATCGTCCAGCGTACAAAACTGAAAAATGATACCGAGATCTATGAGCGCATTCTCGCCTATCTGGAGGAGAATCTTTCCGCCCATCTGACGATTGAACAGATCTGTCGTGCCAACCTGATCGGCCGTTCCCAACTCCAAAAACTGTTCCGGGAGAAAAACAACTGCGGCGTGATCGACTATTTTTCCCGGATGAAGATCAGTGCCGCCCGGCAGATGATCCGCAACCAGAATCTGAATTTCACCCAGATCGCCGACCAGCTGGGCTACACTTCGATCCACTATTTTTCCCGGCAGTTCAAAAAGATCACCGGCATGAGCCCTTCGGAATATGCTTCCTCGATCAAACTGCTCTCGGAAGCCCACAAGCCGTTAAATACCAAACGGCATCACCCGGTACGAAACAATCAGACGCCACCGAAAGCATAGACTGCAATGCTGATCTAATAAAAGACATGATGGGCGATCACATAACCGTCGATGGTCCCGTTATCTCTTCGGAAATACAGATAAGGAACCGTGATATTTCCGTTTAAGACTTCCTGCGCCGCCTGCCTGCATTCGCTGTTGGCTCCTGCCGCCAGCCGGGCTGCCATTCGTCCGCTGGCCACCGGCGAAAACTGCCCGCTCTGATAGATCACACCCATGATCGTATTGGGAAAACTGGTGCTTTCCACACGGTTCAGCACCACACTGCCCACTGCAAGTTTGCCTATGTAGGGCTCGCCTTCTGCTTCACACTGGATGATGCAGGCGAGAAGTTCCAGTTCTTCTGCAGTCGCTGCCAGTTCAGATCCGTTGTCCGGCTGTCCGTCCTCTTCCGGATCCTCTCCGTTTGCTTCTGCTTCCTGACGTCTCCGTTCTTCCTCCTCCGCGCGTTTACGGGCTTCTTCCTCGCGCTTTCTGCGGAGTTCTTCCTCCTGACGTTTGATCTCTTCCATACGCGCACGGTCTTCCGCTTCTTTTTGTGCTTCCAGCTGCACCTCATAAGCAAGCTGCGCCTCTAAAACATCCTGATAACTCTGCTGGTCATCCAGTTTTTTATTCAGGTCGCTCAAGGCATCTTTTGCTTCCTGGGTCTGTAATCCTGCCTGTTCCAGTTCTTCGCGGGTGTCTGCCACAAGGGCTGTCAACTGTTTGTGCTGATCCTTCTGTTCGTTTTCCAGAGCCAGCAGTTCTTCCTTCTGCTCCGCCAGTACGGTCTGCTTCTCCTCCAGCCCCACAAGCAGTTGCTGATATTTTTCCAACTGCTCTCTGTCGTAACTCATGACCTGCGCAAAATATTCCACGCGGTTCAACAATTCACTCATGGAACGCGCGCCTAAAAATGACTCCAGCATGGAACTGTCTGAATTCTCATACATAAAGCGGATACGCACCTTCATCGCCTCATAACTTTTTTCCCGCTCCTGCTCCATCTGCTCCATTTCCAGCTGCGCAGTTTCGATCTCCTCGTTCTTTTTTGCGATCTGCGCTTCACTCTCCTCGATGGCTCCGCGCACCTCTTCCAGCTGCGCATTTAACCGGTCCAGTTTCTGTCCGATGGCGCCCTGCTCTTTTTTGGCTGCGTCCAGTTTTTCCTTTGCTTTTTCTGTTTTTTCCTTTAATGAATCGATCGTTTCATTTGTCTCTGAAAGTTTCTGCTCCGTTGTCTTCTCTGCAAAGGCAGGAAATACAGCCGTCAGCACAAGGATCACTGTCATCAAACAAAGAAACCCTTTTTTATGTATGTTGTGTTTCATTATGCACTCCAAAATACTTTTTTAAATTTCATCTACCCGTCCATTATAACATATCCATCACCACCGTGGCATTGTTTTTTTTGCAGATTTGTGCTATACTTTTCTCTATCTGTAAATCGTATTATTGCCGTGCTCCGTCTGCCTCAAAAATGATAGTTCGGCCGCACCGGTGTCATAGAGAAAGGGATAACAATATGAAATTTTACAAACCGGAAGAATTGCGTTCAGGCATGCGCCTCGCAAAACAGATCTATAACAAGCAGGGTGTTCTGCTCTACGAGCGCGGTCTCGTACTGACGGATCAGATCATTGCCAGCGTGCAAAAGTTCGGACTGCTCGGTGTATTGATCTTAGACCCTTCAGAGCCGCTTCCTCCGATTTCCGCAGAGGAACAGGAATTTGAACAGTTACAGACCGCTTATATGTTCCGTTTGCGTGATTGCCTGATCGCGCTCAGCAAAGGACAGCAGCCGCAGGATCTTCCTTCTCTCGTTTTGGATATCATCAGCCGTTTCGGTTCACTGAACCACCCGGCATCCTTTTCACAGACGATCCGAAGCACCGAAGATTACAACTACAAACATGCGGTATGCACTGCGATCTTTTGTGCCATCATCGCCCATCGTTTAAGCCTTCCCGCTACTGCGATGAACGAACTGATCACCACTGCCTTGCTTGCGGATTTCGGGTATCTTTATGTGCCCAAAACGATCATGTCAAGAGGCGAAGACGAACTGACAAATGTGGATCTCTTATCCATTGAACAATACCGTGCAAAGGCATTTCAACTGCTCAAGCCGGATACCAATCCCTTCGGTTTCAGCCAGGGAGTACTGACTTCTCTTTCTGAGTTTTTGAAAGTTCCAAGAAGAGAAGATCCAAGGCTTGTGACGACATCGTTTCATTTAAACACGAAGATCCTGATGGTGGC
>CAMBUC010000216.1 GCA_945871045.1 uncultured bacterium | reverse complement strand
CCGCTTCCACATCGGGAGAAAAGGAACATCCAATTTTATTAAAGAACTCTGTATAAAACGAAAAAGAACTCGTCTTTTCACCAAGACCAATCAGGGGGTACTCATTGATCAGTTGCTCCGTAACGATTGTTCCGGTGGAAAGTGAAAATGCACGGCTGCATACGGGAACCTCCTGAATATTCCTTAAAACCTTTGAAGACAGTTCTGCCGGAAGTTCGAAGGGCTCCGTAACAATTGCAAAATCCGCCAATCCCTTTTTTAGGACATCAATTGCCTGTGGCGTGGAAGAATTGGATATTCTCATGTGGATTCCGGGATAGGCTTTCCTGTAATTTTTAAGCACCGGGAGCAATACGCAGTGCAGGGCAATTTCGCTTGCGGCAATAGTAATGATTCCTGACTGAAGACTGCGATTTTTGGCAATCTCCTGTTCACCACACAAAATATGCTCAAATGCAATGGAGATATGGGCATATAATTTTTCACCTTCCGGAGTTAGTGTTACGCCATGTCTCTGTCTTATAAATAATGTGCATCCCAGTTCATCCTCCAGTTTTTTCATCATCCGGGTGATATTGGGCTGGTTATTATGAAGTGCGGCTGCCGCACCTGTAAAGTTCTTGTATTTCCCGACATAATAAAACACTCTGTAATAGTCATAACTGATGTTCATCTTTGCGCCTCTCATATCATCTTCATATACCTCAAGTATAAAATTGATATTTTACACATATCTCATAACGTATTATAATACATCCGATATAAAAAACAATATCTATGGAAACGATGATATTATGAGCAAATTGAGTATAGATGGCTATGTTAAAATGACGGAACTGTTCAGTACCTTCACAGTTCCGATGCAGAAATCCATGAAAATCGTCTTCGACGATGGGATTTCTGCACACCTGAATCATATTCTCACGGTCTACGCGGTTCCGCTCCGACCTGATCTGAACAGATACAAAATGACAATATGTTATATAAAAGAAATGGAGGATTCTGAAAATGAATAAGGATTTGACTGTAGGAAATCCCCAAACTGTACTTTGTAAATTCTGTATACCGCTCTTTGGCAGTATCATTTTTCAGCAATTATATAATATAGCCGACAGTCTGGTTGCCGGAAAATTTATAGGCGAAAATGCGCTGGCTGCTGTTGGAAACAGTTATGAAATCACACTGATTTTTATTGCGTTTGCGTTTGGATGCAATATGGGCTGTTCTGTCATTGTATCAAAATTATTTGGCTCAAAAGATTACAAAGGCATGAAAACAGCAGTGTCTACAGCCTGCATTTTTAGTGGGATTGTGTGTATTCTGTTAATGCTCATTGGAATATTCGGCTCTGATATGCTGCTTCGGTTCATCCGAACCCCGGAAGAGGTATTTGCCGATTCAAAACTGTATCTGGACGTTTATGCATGGGGACTGCCCTTTGTCTTTTTCTACAATATTGCAACCGGTATTTTTTCTGCGCTTGGAGATTCCAAAACGCCGTTTTACTTTCTGGCAGTATCTTCTCTGTCAAATATCGCAGTCGATATCATATTTGTCAAATCGTTTCATATGGGAGTAGCCGGAGTGGCATGGGCAACCTTCATCTGTCAGGGAATCAGCAGCATTGCGGCAATAACGGTCGTGTTCCGCAGGCTCGGAAAAATCGACTGCAAAGAACACGCTACTGTTTTTGACCTACAGATTTTGAAACAGATTGTAGCGATCGCAATCCCCAGTACGCTGCAGCAGAGTTTTATCTCTTTGGGAAATATCGTCATTCAGAGCATCATCAACGGTTTTGGCGCACCTGTCATGGCAGGATATTCCGCGGCAGTCAAACTCAATAATCTGGTCATTACCTCCTTTACTACTCTCGGAAATGGCATTTCCAACTATACGGCACAGAACCTGGGCGCAGGAAAATTGCCACGTATCAGGCAGGGATTTCATGTGGGAATCAGGATGGTCTGGATGTTAAGTTTACCGTTGTTTCTGCTTTATTTCTTTGGCGGAAATCTGGTTTTAAAACTCTTTATGGAGGAACCTACCGAACTTGCAGTCCATACAGGCATGATCTTTTTAAAGATTCTATCTCCCTTTTATTTTGTAATTTCCGTAAAATTGGTGGCTGATGGTATCTTAAGAGGCGCAGGATTGATGAAAAATTTTATGATTGCAACTTTTACGGATTTAATCTTGCGTGTCCTTTTGGCATTCTGCTTCTCAAAAACATCACTTGGTGCAACCGGAATCTGGTGTGCATGGCCGGTAGGATGGTGCATTGCAACGATATTGTCAATTACTTTTTACCGAAAAGGTCCATGGGCGGATCAAAGACAAATTTTTTAGTTCACTGTCATGGAGTTTGCCACTGAATTATTTTACTTCAATAGTCACTCCTATTATTTCATCTTTCATCCGGATAATCCTCCATGACTTTAAGGAATTCATCAAAATGCGCATCAAATAATTTTATGATCCGGGGATCAAACTGACGACCAGCCTGACTCAGGATTTCCTCCCTCGCCTGTTCCGGAGACCAGGAGTTCTTATAGCAGCGCTTGCTTACCAACGCATCAAAAACATCTGCCACTGCTACACACCTGGCATAAATATTAATGTGTTCACCCTCAAGTCTGTTTTGATAACCCTTTCCATCAAATCGTTCGTGATGCTGCTGGGCGATGCCGGCCGCAAGCTGCATGATCTCTCCGGGTGAGTTTTCCAAGAGTTTATATCCATAATCAACATGCTTCTTTATCTCTGCAAATTCTTCATCTGTAAGTTTGCCGGGTTTGTGCAGTATTTCCTGTGGTACGCAGATCTTACCTACATCATGCATCATACTTGCCACACTGATCTTCCATGTTTCCTCTTCAGATAATCCCATTGCACGACATAGTATTTCTGTGTATGCGGCAACACGTTTTACATGCTGGCCTGTCTCATGACTTTGTGTCTCAACAAGTTGTGACAGAGAACTAACCATAACCTGCTGCTCTTCGTACAACTCATTATTCTTTTTGACAAGGGCACCAATCAATCGCTGAAACTTGTCTGTGATGCCAATACAGATCACAGAGATCGCTACAAGTTCAATGACACGCGGTATGATTCCGTATAACAATACGCCTCGCAAGGTAACGAGTGGCTCGTCAGGTACAATCTTCAGCATATAAGCGATCAGATGACTGATCACCATTACAGGAATGCTTAATGCCATGGTATATATCACGTTTGCGCGTTCGCAGTACAGACATGAGACTACTACCGGCAGGATCAGCATAATGATCACATGATACGAAAGAATCGAATACATCAGGCCTGACATAAAAACCAGAAGCGTCAGGACAACATATCTTATGGATTTTGAGCGTAAATGCATAAGATCATAGAACAATGTCGGCAATAGCAAAATAACCGCCGACACAATAAGCGTCGGATACAAAGCAGTTGTAATCTTAAATACATGCAACATGTTAAGCAGTATTACAAGCATAATTAGTCCGGTTAACGCCCTACAGATGACCGAAATCCGGTGGTCTGAATCCTTTTCAAAGTCCAAGATCAAAATATTGGCAAAATTTATCATCCGTGTCACCTTTCCATCTTTTCAGATTCATATCTTCAAAGATCACTTTTCCATTTTTAGTATCCGATTCTTTCAAACGAAAGATATCTTGTCCCCTGAAAAGACAATCTTCCGGTATCACCCTCGACTAACATTCCATATTCCGAATCGGATACATGCAGTTCCATTCGGTCACCACTTTCTACTTCAAAAGTAACGA
>CAMBUC010000215.1 GCA_945871045.1 uncultured bacterium | reverse complement strand
CCTTAATGGAAGCAACACCCATGATATAAAGTAATAATACCATAACAAATGTTGTTACAGAAGTATTAATTGAACGTGATAATGTCTGGGTCACACTCTTATCAGCGATCTCTGCCAGTTCTTCCTTTGATACCCGGACACGGCCGTGGATGTTCTCACGAACACGGTCGAATACAACGATCGTATCATTAATAGAATAACCAAGAATCGTCAGCATAACCGCAATAAATGTAGATCCTACGGAAATACGAACCAGCGCATAACTTGCAAGTACCAGTAAGATATCGTGGATCAAAGCAAGTACAGATGCAGATGCGAAACGGATATCCTGGAACCGGAATGCAATGTAGATCATGATCAGGATCACCGCAATGATCACTGCAACTACCGCATCGCTTGTCATCTCAGAACTGATCGTTGAACTGATGGACTGTGAAGAAATCAAATCTTCATTTACACCATACTTATCAACAAATACTTTATTGAATTCCTCACGCTCGGTAAGGCTTAAGTTTCTTGTTTTGAAAATAACACCGTTGCTGTCTGCAACTTTCTGAACAAATACATCGGAATCTCCGGTCACTTCCATGACTAAAGGAACCATCTCCGCATCGATCTGCTCTAAGGTATATTCCTCATTGAAGTATACAGTATTTGATGTACCTCCAACGAACTCAAGGCTTAAGTTTAATGCACCATCACCACCGGCGCTGTGTACACCCATTCCGATAAATCCGGCTGCGATACAAGCAAGGGCGATCACATAAAATACCGGGCGGCGCTTTGTGAAATTGATCATCTTTAACTCTTTTGCCTTGCCGTAATATTTCTCATCCTTTACGCCAACGCCATAGAAAGAGTAAACCACATATCTGGTCACAAACAGGGAAGTGATCAGGGAGATCACGATACTGATCGCCAACGTGTATGCAAATCCTTTTACCGTACCGGAACCCTTCCAAGCAAGGATCGCTGCAACGATAAGTGTCGTTACGTTACCATCAACGATAGCAGATGTCGCTTTCTTGAAACCATCCTTCATCGCGTTAAATACGCTCTTTCCTGCTGAAAGTTCCTCACGGATACGTCCGTAGATGACAACGTTTGCATCCACAGCCATACCGATACCAAGGATAATACCAGCGATACCGGGCAGTGTCCGTGTAATATCAAACCAGTAGATCACTGCGATGGTCAGTGTGGAGTAGATCACGAGGGCAATGGCTGCTGCCGCACCTAACATCCAGTAGTATGCGATCATGAAAATGATGATCAGAACCAGACCGATCAGCGCTGCCTTTAATGCGGAAGACATTGCCTCGGCACCAAGCTGTGCACCTACTACCTGAGACTCTAACTCTGATAACTCTAAAGAAAGAGAACCGATACGGATCTGTGATGCTAATTTGGAAGCCTCTTCATAGTTTGCCATTCCGGTGATCTGTGCAGTACCGCCACTGATCTGGGACTGTACCACCGGATTACTGATAACGGTTCCATCATAAACGATGGGAAGTGTCTTACCGATGTTTTCTCCGGTCATATCAGAGAAAGTTTCGGCTGCATCATCACTCAGTACCAGATCTACACAGTAAGCATTGTTTCCGGTATTATCCTTATAAGTACCGGGCTGTGCGTCTACCACGTCATCACCGGTCATAAACACATTTCCCTCTGAATCACAGAACTGCAGGGAACCGGGTTTACCAAGGTCTTCTAAGATCACATTGGCATCTGTCACACCGGGGATCTCCACGCAGATACGGTCATCTCCGCCCTGGTATACAGTCGCCTCTGTACTGTAAGTTTCAATACGTCTCTGCAATTTGTAGATGGTATCACTCATCTGCTCTGCAGTCGCATCTTCATCCTCTACCTGATAGGTAATGCTCACACCGCCTGCGAGATCAAGACCCAGAGTAATATTCTGTCCCTCGCCCTTACCGGTGCTTGAAAGAATGATGGATGCGTAGTAACTAAGTGCCACAACGACAGCCAGAACGACTGCCAGGATCGCTACGCTCTTGTTCTTCTTCATGACTTGTTTCCTCTCTTTTTTAATCTTCTTGTGCCAGTGCTGCCTTGATCATGATGGCGCACTCCACACGTTTTTTCTGCAGGGCGCATCCGATGTCATAGGCATCATGGATACTGCCATGGAAGTTGTAGGAATTTGCCGCACAACCACCGCTGCAATAAAATCTAGCAAAACAATTCTTGCATTTTTCCTTGGAATATACATTGCAGGACTTAAATTCAGTAACGATCTCCTTGTGCTTTACGCCCTCATATACGTTTCCAAGATAGAACTTCTCATTGCCAACAAACTGATGGCAGGGATAGAGATCTCCCCAAGGTGTAACCGCCAGATATTCGGTGCCGGAACCGCAACCGGACAAGCGTTTTGCCACGCAGGGGCCGCCCTCTAAATCTATCATAAAGTGGAAGAAATTGAAGTCTTCTCCACTTTTATGCCTTCTGATCATTTCCTGTGCCAGTCTGTCGTACTCCTCGTACAATACCGGCAGATCTTCCTCGCGGATGGCATAATCTGCTGTATCCGGAGCCACCACCGGCTCCACAGAGATCTGTTTGAAACCAAGATCCGCTAAATGCAGCACATCCTTTGAAAAATCAAGATTGTGATGGGTGAATGTACCCCGCACATAATAGCGCTCCTGATTTCTGCTGTCCGCAAACTTCTGGTATTTCGGAACTACCAGTTCATAACTGCCGGAACCGTTGGGGAAGGGTCGCATAAAGTTATGTACATCGGGACGTCCGTCAATACTCAATACCACATTATCCATCTCACGGTTTGCAAATTCCATGATCTCATCATTTAAAAGCACTCCGTTGGTGGTAAGTGTAAAACGAAAATTTTTATTCTGTTCTTTCTCAAGGCTTCTTCCATAAGCCACCAGGTCTTTGACTACCTGAAAATTCATGGTGGGCTCGCCGCCAAAGAAGTCCACTTCCAGATTTCTTCTGTTCCCACTGTTGGCAACCAAAAAATCCAAGGCTGCTTTTCCCACTTCATAGGACATCAGTTCACGCTTGCCGTGATACTCACCCTCTTCCGCGAAACAGTACTTGCAGGCCAGATTACAGTCGTGTGCGATATGCAGGCAGAGCGCCTTGACAACTGTGGGACGGTTTTTTCCCAGTTCTTCGATATATGTTTCATATTCATCCGGCGTGAACAGTTCCTTCGCATCAATCAGTGCCTGGATCTCTTCGAGGGCTTCGTCGATCTCGGAGGCTTCATATTTTTCCGCAAGCAGCGCTTTGATCTCTTCCGGAGCATGTTCCTCATAGAAGCCGATCACTTCATACATCAGTTCGTCCACTACGTGGATCGCACCGCTGTTCACATCCAGAACGATGTTATAACCATTATTCTGATACTGATGAATCACTGTATCGTTTCCTTTCCTTTTCTTTCTGGTATCGTTCAGAGGACGCCATGCAGGCATGTGATATGCTCCATAGCGACTGGTATCTGAACGATACAACAAATGACCGTCCGCAGCGCGAACGGTCTTTTGAAAATGCGTGTTGTTTACAGAAAATTATTTGCACTGCTCGCAGGTCTGGTTTCCTACGGTGCAGGAAGTCTTGCATGCTGACTGGCAAGATGTCTGGCACTCACCGCAGCCGCCTTTTTTTACAGTGTTCTGTAACTTTCTTGTGTTTAAAGTCTTTACATGCTTCATCATTTTTTCGCTCCTTTCAGCAATACCTAGGGTGGATTATATCACATACTCCCCCGCACTTCAACAATTTTTTTCCCGAATTATCTGTA
>CAMBUC010000214.1 GCA_945871045.1 uncultured bacterium | reverse complement strand
TGAAGGAAATTGGGAAGGAGATCGTAGTGGAGGGTGTAGAAACAGAAGCCGCTTTGAAGCAGTTTGAAGAAATGGGCTGCGACTTCATTCAGGGATATTATTTTTCAAAACCGCTTTCAGAGCAGGAATTTGTGGAGTTTATCAAAAGGGAAAAACAGTTTTGAATCTGAAAAAATGAGCCTACGCAACGGGAATGTTGGGTAGGCTCTTATTTTTCGATTATGCATTTGCCATCTCGGTCAGTTCCTTTAACATCTTCGGAAGTTCCGTGTTCATGTTTTCATCGGAAAACTGGCAGGTGCCGACTTTCTTGTGTCCGCCGCCATTGTACTTGAGCATCAGACTGCCAACATCTAAGGTGGCAGTGCGGTTTAAGATGCTGTAGCCAACTGCTGCAGAGCAGCCCTGACCGCCGCGGCCGCTGACGATCCAAGCGGAAATATTCTGCTCCGGATACATGCTGTAGATCATAAAACGGTTTCCGGAATAGATGGGATCTACACCGCGCAGATCGGAGATGATGAGTTTTCCGTCAACAACGGTGTGTGCTTTTACCATCTCTGTGAATTTTTCTGTCTGCTCAAAATATGTATCAATACGCTCCTGAACATCAGGCATGGCAAGGATCTCTTCGGTTGTCATCGTGCGGCAGGCATCGATCAGTTTTTCCATGAGCTGATAGTTGGAGATCGTAAAGTTACGCCAACGGCCCAGTCCGGTACGGGGATCCATTAAAAATCCGATCAGGATCCATCCGGTGGGGTGCTGCACCTCATCAATGGTCAGGTTTCCGGAATCTACCTTGTCTACCGCTTCCATCATGTCATCAAACTGGGGAAAGCGTTCTTTGCCGCCGTAATACTCATAAATGATGCGTGCGCAAGAAGGTGTGATGCGGCTTTCACCTTTATATTTTCCTTCTAATTGTAAGCGCTCATGTTCGCTGGAATGATGGTCGAACCATAATCCGCAGCCCTCCACAAAGGGAACATTTGCCAGACAGTCGTTCTCGTTCACTTCCACCAGTCCGTCCTGTAAATCCTTGGGATGTGCAAATTTCCAACTATCGATAATGCCTGCTTCTTTTAAAAGCGCACCGCAGGCAAGTCCGTCAAAATCAGATCTTGTGATCAGTCTCATAGATAATTCTCCTTCCGTAGCAATGTTGCAGTCTGTTTATTCTCAACTGTACTATTCCTATTATAATAAGATTGCATATAGATTTTCAACCCATTTTCGCTTGTTTTTATAAAAGAAAAAAGGATGCAGTTAAAAAATCGTCCAGCCCTTTTGTGGTAAGGACTTGATTTTTTGAAAGACATGGTCTAACGTAAATGGTATCCATTTTGCCTTTTTTCATATAAAGAAGGACAGATGGATACCATTTTATTTGGATGAGGAGATGTTATCTGTGGATAAGAAAAGATATGAAATAGACATGGTGAACGGTCCCATCTTAAAAAAGATGCTGCTGTTCACTTTTCCTTTAATGTGTTCGAGCATTTTGCAGCTGCTGTTTAATGCCGCGGATATTGTGGTGGTAGGCCGTTTCGCCGGGGATCATTCGCTGGCTGCGGTAGGAAGTAATGCTGCCCTCATCAACCTGATGACAAACGTATTTTTAGGTCTTTCGATTGGTGGAAACGTGCTGGCAGCCAGAGACTTTGGCGCAGGCAATGAGGAGGAACTGAGTAAAACGGTGCACACAGCGATGTTCCTTGGCATGGTGAGTGGAGTGATCTTAACGATTCTGGGAGTCGTGTTTGCTCCGCAGCTTTTAAAACTCATGCAGACTCCGGAAAAGATCCTGCCGCTGGCATCCTTGTATCTTCGTATTTATTTTCTTGGCATGCCGGCAATGATGATCTACAACTTTGGAAGTGCGCTGCTGCGATCGGTTGGAGATACGAAACGCCCGCTTTATTATCTTATGATCGCAGGTGTGATCAATGTGGTCTTAAATATGATCTTTGTCATTGGATTTCAAATGGATGTCGCAGGAGTAGGTCTGGCAACGGTGATCTCACAATGTATTTCCGGCTGTCTGGTCCTGCGCTGTATGATGCGGGAGCAGGGTGGTATGCAACTGGTTCCCGGAAAATTGCGGATCTATAAAGAAAAACTGATCCGAATCGCGTGTGTTGGCTTGCCGGCCGGTTTTCAGGGAGCGATCTTTTCGCTGTCAAATGTGGTGATCCAGTCTTCCGTGAATCTTTTTGGAGAGGTTGTGGTGGCCGGCAATTCTGCGGCGATGAACCTGGAAGGCTTTGTGTATGTGGCTATGAATGCATTTCATCAGGCAGCAGTCGTATTTACCGGTCAAAATGTTGGCGCAGGAAAAAAAGATCGGATCCCTAAGATCCTGTTGGTCGCAGAGGCATGCGTCATCGTGACAGGTGTTGCATTTGGCTGGGTGATGTATGGGTTCGGACGCCCGCTGTTACACATTTATTCCAACAGCCCCAGCGTGATTGATGCGGGAATGGTGCGGATGGCAATTATTTTACTTCCCTATGCACTTTGTGGTATGATGGATGTAGTGGTAGGTGTGCTGCGCGGCATGGGTTATTCGGTGAGACCGATGATCATCTCACTGATCGGTGCCTGTGGGCTGCGCCTGATCTGGATCGCTACGGTTTTTCAGATCCCGCAGTTTCATAACATATCTACCGTGTATCTGTCTTATCCCATCACCTGGACGGTCACTCTTCTGGCGCAGGTGGGATTGTATGTTTACGCGCAGAGTAGAATAAAGAAAGGGAAGGCATAACTGCAATGAGACGAAGCAGTTAGCACATGGTTGTTTATGCGAACCATTGATGAAGATATCAAAAATCAGAACTTTAAAACGGCATATCTGCTTTACGGAGAGGAAGATTATCTGAAAAAGCAGTATAAAGATAAATTGAAAAAAGCGCTTTGGAATGAGGGCGACACGATGAATGCTGCCTTTTATCAGGGAAAGGAGACCAATCCCAAGGAACTGATCGATCTGGCGGAAACCATGCCTTTTTTTGCGGATCACCGACTGCTTTTGGTGGAGGATTCCGGATTTTTTAAGAGCGGGGCAGAAGAACTGGCAGAGTATATGGGGCAGGTTCCAATGACAACCACCTTTGTGTTTGTGGAATCGGATGTGGATAAACGCAGTAAAATGTTCAAGGCTCTGAAAGATCATGGAAAGATCGTGGAATTTGCAGCGCAGAATCAGGAACTATTGACCCGCTGGATGCTTGGCCGGTTAAAACGGGAGAATAAAAACATCACAAAGGCAGCGATGCAGGAGTTTTTTGATCGTGTGGGAACCGATATGGGCTGTCTGGATCGGGAAATGGAAAAACTGATCTGTTATTGTCTGGATAAGGATGTGATCGAACTTTCCGATGTCGAAGCCATCTGTCCCCAGGCAGTGACAAACAAGATCTTTGACATGGTGAGTGCGATCATCGAGTGCCGCCGAAAGGAGGCGCTGGAGATGTATTATGACCTGCTGGCTTTGAAAGAACCCCCGATGCGTATCTTGTTTTTGATCACGCGCCAGTACAACATTCTGCTTCAGTTAAAAGATCTCAAGCGGAAGGGTGCAAACAACAGTGCTATGGCGAAGGCCGCAGGCATTCCGCCTTTTGCCGTCAGCCGTTCGCTGGGGCAGGCATCACGCCTTTCCATCGACAGTATCAAAAAGATATTGAGTTATAGTGTGGAGATGGAGACTGCGGTGAAGACCGGTCAGATGAATGAACAGATCGCTGTGGAACTGGTCATTATGGAGGCCAGTAAAGAGAGGGAGTATCGGTAGACTTCTTTGT
>CAMBUC010000213.1 GCA_945871045.1 uncultured bacterium | reverse complement strand
GCTGCTGCCGTCTCTCCTTCAGTTTTCGAAGAACCTTTTTTCGATCCATGGATCTTATTACTTTAAAATATCTTAGATTCTTTCCTATCTTTTTTTTCATCATTTTGTTCTCCGGTCTGCACATTTTTCCCGATTATACAGAGTCCATGTCAAACCTAGGTCATGATACCGTAAAATACGCGTAAAATTCTCATATAGCAAAACAACCCTAACTCCAGAAAAACTCCGTCAGAAAAAAACAAAAATATATCTTGCTATATAGTTGGTTGTGTGTTATAATCTTAATTGCTGTGGTAGTCATGCCACTGTCAGTCAGCCGGCGTGTCGGAATGGCAGACGATGCAGACTCAAAATCTGTTGGGCGCACGCCCGTGTGGGTTCAAGTCCCACCGCCGGCAGTAAAAAACCAGATAGGAAATCCTATCTGGTTTTTCATTTCTTAGAAATTCCATTTTCACCCGATTTCCAGTTGTCGCTTTTCCATCTTGGCCGTCTTTTTATAGGCAGCAAGCGTGCTTACCACTTCGTCATAGTTTCCGAATGTATGTAAAAACAGGTCATATTTTACACAAACATGCAAATATGACCTGTCAATCACTTGATATTCAGTTTGTTATGAGATTACTGCAGCTTTCCTTTAAACTCATCAAAGCAGTCAAATGTTGCATAATAATCTGCGATGGTCTGTGCACGACGGATCAATTTGGGCGTGCCATCCTCCTGAAGAAGGATCTCAGATGACCAGAGTCTTCCATTATAGTTATAACCCATTGCAAAACCATGGGCACCGGTATCATGGATCACCAACAGATCACCCTTGTCGATCTTCGGCAGCATACGGTCAACCGCGAACTTATCGTTGTTCTCGCAGAGTGCACCGACAACATCATACATATGCTCACAAGGCTCATTTTCCTTGCCCATGACAGTGATATGATGATATGCGCCGTACATTGCAGGACGCATCAGGTTTGCTGCACAGGCATCCACGCCGATGTACTCCTTGTAGGTATGCTTCTCATGGATCGCTTTTGTTACCAGACAACCGTAAGGGCCCATCATGAAACGACCCATCTCTGTATAGATTGCCACATCACCCAGTCCGGCCGGAACTAAAATCTCATCATATACCTGATGAACACCTGCTCCGATGGCCGCAATGTCATTCGGCACCTGATCCGGCTTGTACGCGATACCTACACCGCCGGAAAGATTGATAAAACTGATCTCAATGCCAAGTTCCTCTTTGATCTCTACTACAAGATTAAATAATGTCCGAGCCAGTGCCGGATAATAATCATTTGTCACGGTGTTGCTTACAAGGAATGAATGCAGTCCGAAACGCTTTGCGCCTTTTTCCTTTAATATCTTGTAACCCTCAAAGAGCTGTGCCTTCGTCAAGCCATACTTTGCATCTCCGGGGTTATCCATAATGCCGTTGCTGATCTCATATACTCCGCCGGGATTGTAGCGCAGGCTGATCGTCTCCGGAATGTAACCTAATGTCTGCTCCAGAAAATCAATATGTGTAAAATCGTCTAAGTTGATGATGGCACCAAGTTCTGCTGCCTTTACAAATTCCTCTGCGGGAGTTTCATTGGAAGAAAACATAATGTCCTCACCACGAATCTCACAGGCATCAGACAGTACAAGTTCTGCCATGGAAGAGCAATCGCAACCGCATCCGTACTCATGCAAGATCTTGATCAAAAACGGATTCGGTGTCGCTTTTACTGCAAAATACTCTTTATATCCCGGATTCCACGCAAATGCATCCTTTACAGCCTGTGCGTTTGCACGAATACCTTTTTCATCATATAAGTGAAAGGGAGTTGGATATTCTTGCACAATCGCATCCAATTGCTCCTTTGTCACAAATGTTTCTTTTCTCATCGCTATATTCCTCTTTTCGTAAATTTACAAGCCATTATACACTATGTCACTTTAAAACACAACAGTAAGTAAAAACGAACACCGGCATTTTTTAAAAAACGAAGAATCTAAAGTCTAATAACCAAAGTAGGCATCGATTCCGGCTGCCATACCTTTCACCATCTTCGCCTGACCTGACCCCGATGCCATAAAACGGTCTTCCGTCGCATTTGTCATAAATCCAAGTTCGATCAGAGTCGTAGGCACAGTACTCCAGTTTGTCCCGGTCAGATCATCCCGGTAAGAGATCCCGCGACTCTGCAGTCCTGTCTCCTTACAGTATGCGCGGATCAATGCATCCGACAGTTTCTGGCTCTTTTTATACAGTTTGCTAATATATCGATTTGATGAAGACGGACATAAAACAGTTGCTCCTCGAGCCGAACTGACAGCACCGTCCGCATGGATGCGCACGCAGATATCCGCACCGCTCTCATTGATCAGCAGTGCCCGCTCTTTATTTGAGATATTGACATCATTTTTTGTACGGGTCATGACCACCTGATAGCCCTTATCCCATAACTGCTGTTTTAGTTTTTTTGCCACTTCTAACGTCAACTGATATTCCGGCTTGCCGGTAGAAACACCTCTTGTACCCCCGGCAACCTTTGCCTTATAAGTAGAGGAACCGGGGCCATTTGGTTCTGTGTTGCTATCGCCTCTCGACTGGTGACCCGGATCAATGCCTATGACTTTTTTACCTTGTACCTGCAGAAGGACAGATACTTTCTGATCTTTGCATTTTGCATAGACATGCGTCTTTCCGTAGCGCTTCGCAGTCACTTTACCCGACTTATTAACCGAAGCGATCTTTTCGTTTCCCACAGACCAACTCACCTGCTCAGACGTATTCACACGAAACTGATACGTCTTTCCTGCAGTCAGTTTTTTTACCGATTTTGTAAACCGCAAGGAAGAGCCTTCCGAAACTGTCCCCGCCTTCACCGGAACTGCCACCGTCATAACCAGCAGCAAACACAAAATTACGGCTGTTAAACGCTTTTTCAAACGCACCCAATCCGTTTTCTTTATCAATCTTTGTCTCATTTTTATTTCCTTATATATCTGATCCTACACGCGATCAGACGATCGCCACATGCAAAACATTGAGTAACAGGATCCACGCCAGACCATAATAAGTCACCACTGCCACCAGGTCATTCACCGTAGAAATCAGGGGGCCGGATGCCACCGCCGGATCCACCTTGATCTTGTTAAAGAAAAGAGGGATCACCGTTCCTGTCAGGCTGGATATCGTCATTGCCACTAAAAGTGCCAATCCGATACAGCCGGAGATCGGGAAGGCATTGACAAAAGGCTGCCCTTTAACAAATGCCAGATAACAGCCTATAAATATGAAAGCGATGCTTCCCAGCAAAAATCCGTTTGCCATACCGACACGGATCTCTTTAAATACGAGATATAGTTTTTGCTTTCCTTCCAGATTCTCATCCATCAGGACGCGAAGGGTCACCGCCAAGGACTGCGTTCCGACATTTCCTGACATTCCAAGGGTTAAGGACTGAAAGGTAACGATCAATGTCAGTTCTGACATTACATGTTCAAACAACCCAGTGATCGTCGAAACACCAAGCCCCATGATAAACAGCACGATCAACCAGGGGACTCTTTTTTTCATAGACTGGGTTAATGATTCGTTCAGATCTTCTTCGGCAGTCAATCCAGCGAACATCGCGTAGTCTTCTCCCATTTCCTCATCCACCATCTCAATGAGGTCGTGAGCTGTTACGACACCGACCACGCGGTTATCATTGTCTAAAACAGGGATCGTATCCTCAGAATAATCCTTTAATTCTTCAATACAATCACTGATGTCCTCTTTGGCATACACATACGGGAAAGAGGTGGCGATCAGATCTTCCAGATCATCATGCTCCCGCGCAATGATCAGATCAT
>CAMBUC010000212.1 GCA_945871045.1 uncultured bacterium | reverse complement strand
CGGTTCTGATGTGAACTTCGATTGTCTCATCAAATTTTGCAACGGCTGACTTCTTAGCCAGGCCAATTGCCTCAGCTACATCATACTGAACGCTACGATCAATATTCTTTGCAGCTTCCTGATATCTTTTTCCTCTTTTCATTCTTATTACCTCCTGTGGTATTAACGGGCTTGTCACCCTTCCACGATAAAGTATCAAAAGTCTTTTCGATGAATTTGCCTAAGTTATTGTTATTTTACTGAAATTACTCCTCGACCGTAACACCCATACTGCGGCAAGTACCAGCGATCATGCTCATAGCTGCCTCAAGGCTTGCTGCGTTTAAGTCAGGCATTTTCAGTTCTGCGATTTCCTGAAGCTTTGCTTTGGAGATAGTTGCAACTTTTGTCTTGTTCGGAACACCTGAACCGCTCTTGATGTTGCAAGCTTTCTTAATTAAAACCGGAGCAGGAGGAGTCTTAGTGATGAAGCTAAAACTTCTGTCTGCATATACGGTGATTACTACAGGAATGATCAGATCTCCCTGATCTGCCGTTCTTGCGTTAAACTGTTTTGTGAACTCTACGATGTTAACACCGTGCTGTCCAAGGGCAGGTCCAACCGGGGGAGCGGGTGTAGCTTTTCCGGCAGGGATCTGTAACTTGATATATCCTTCTACTTTCTTTGCCATTTGGAAATTCCTCCTTCTTTATTCTAGATAAGGAAGTTCTTTTCGCTAAGCGCAGACTTCGTTTTCACTCGTCTTTGCTAATCTCAAAGAACGACCTCGCAACACGCGCTGTCTTCGCTTTCGCTCGTCAGTCGCCGGCTGCTGTCGGTCTAAAAAGCCTTCTTGACCTCTGCGAAACTTATTTCTACCGGTGTTTCGCGACCGAATAGATCAACATTGATTGTCACGATCTGCTTATTGTGATTCATTGACTGAATTACACCAATGGTGTCTTTCCAAACACCACCGATAACGGTAACTGTATCGCCTTCCTCAAAATCAACTGTTACGCCGTCTGTCTTGATGCCAAGATTATGCATCTCGAGTTCAGTCAGAGGAACCGGTTTCGATCCGGGCCCAACAAAACCTGTCACACCGCGGGTATTTCTGACCACATACCAGGTGTCATCATTCATGACCATATTGATCAGAACATAACCGGGAAACATTTTCTTTTGAACCTGTTTCTTCACTCCGTTCTTCATCTCTGCAACATCCAGCATCGGAACACGAACTTCCAGGATCTGATCCTCCAGATGACGGTTTTCAATTGCTTTGTCAATGTTGGCTTTTACCTTATTCTCATATCCCGAATAGGTATGCGCTACATACCAATTTGCTTCTGCCATACTGTCACCTCATCCTTCCTATAATTCAACCAGAAAATTCACACCATACTGAATAATGAAATCCAATACTGCGATAATCAGACCTAAGATAATTGACGTGATAACAACTGCTGTTGTCTCTTTGGCAACGTTCTCTTTGGTCGGCCAGATAATCTTACGAAATTCAGCCTTCAGACCGGTGAACCAACTGTTTTTCTGGGTTTCGATATTCTTCTCTGATCCCATGTTATCACTTCCTTTGCTCAGTCTCGGTTAACGGATACTATTTTGTCTCCTTGTGAGGAGTATGCTTCTTGCAGAATCTGCAATACTTCTTAGTCTCCATTCGATCCGGATGAGTCTTCTTGTCTTTCGTCATGTTGTAATTACGCTGCTTGCATTCGGTGCATGCTAATGTAATTCTAGTGCGCACAACTTCCACCTCCGTTACTTTCTACTTGATTTTAGGCATAAAAAAAAGACCTACTTCCATCGCAAGCATAAATATATCACGATTATTTTGCACCGTCAATCTTTTTTTTCGTTATTTTTCAAAACTCGCGGGATTTATCCACATTTTTTTGAAAAGTACTATGGCATATCCACGAAAACCGCATAAAATATAGAAAAAATACATAAATCCCGGTGACAAAACCGTCTATTCGTGCTACGATGTATATGGATAAATGGATTTTCATGCGCCCCTGTATACACGCGTATATTTCAAGGAAGAAAGGAGGGGACTTCTATGGCAGGCAATGTCATGTCGGTTGCATACAATCAGTTAAATGCATTGTATGGCATCTCTATGGGTACGAGCAATAAATATGACGCCCACAAACGAAGCGAACTGCGTTCTACTTATTACAGTATCGTCAAGTCAAATAAAGAATCCCCTCTGTACAAGATTCAGGCGGGAGCTAATGTCAAGCGTTTCGCGATCGATATCAAAGAACAGGCACATACGATCAGAAATGTTGTCTCATCCCTGTCCGAAAACGGAGAAGGCATGGAAAGCGCCTTCGACAAACGGATCGCAGCCACCGATGATCCAAAGGTCGTGACAGCCGAATACGTTGGGGAGAACGATCAACCGATCACTCCGGAGAATGCAGGTTTTACATTAGAAGTCACACAACTTGCCACTCCCCAGATCAACACCGGTCATTTTTTGCGCCGGGCAGGACACGACTTTAAACCCGGCAGTTACGGTTTTGACCTGAACACCAACTCCACATCCTATGAATTCCAATTCAATGTCAACGAAGACGATACAAACGAGGATGTGCTGAACAAACTGCGCAAACTGATCAACAACGCCAATATCGGTCTCCAATCAGAACTGGTCATGGATGAACACGGCACCGGCAAAGCACTGCGGATCGAATCTCGACAGACAGGCCTTGACGAAGGAAAAGAGTTCTTATTTGAGATCGTTCCACATAAGGACAGCGCTTCGAAAGCAGCGATGAATATGCTCGGCATCGACAATGTTTCCTCGCCGGCGGAAAACTCTTCCTTTTTGTTAAACGGAACACACCACGCTTCCTATTCTAATATTTTTACAGTAAATAACATGTTCTCCGTCACATTAAACGGAGTCAGTGAGCCGGGCCAGAAAGTAACCGTTGGCTTCAAGCCCAGTGAAGACGCAGTGATCGATAATGTAGAACGACTGATATCCGCTTACAACGGCATGGTAAATACCGCAAACCGCTATGCAAACGCCAGAGAATCCAGCGGCAATCTGGTCAAAGACATCAGCGAATTTGCCAGACATTTCACGCAGGATCTGTCGGAGATCGGCATCCACGTGGAATCGGACAGCAGCCTTTCCATCGACCGCGAAGCACTGACAGATGCCATCAGTATTGGAAACACCAAGCACACCTTTGAAGTGCTGAACAAGTTCCGGGATGCACTGGGCCGCAAGGCGGATCAGGCATCTATCGACCCGATGAACTATGTTAGCAAAGTGATCGTCGCCTACAAGCATCCGAATCCAAATAAAAACTTTGCAATGCCGTATATCACCAGCATGTATTCCGGCATGATGGTAGATCGGTTTTGCTAAAATTTAAGCCGGTTTATTCGTAAACCGGCTTGCTCTTTGCATGTGTCTATTTCTAATCATTGTAACGATTTGCTATTTCCAACCGCTTCTCTTTCAGATACTGACTCACTTTTTGTTCCGATACACCGGTGGCTGCCGCTATCTCATACTTTGTAGCAGGACCATTTGTATCAAGATACAAACATACTTTTCCAAAATCATCATAGGTATCTTTTGCACACGTTTCACAGGTATACCTTCCACGGCCTTTCATGCGCAGCGGTCCACCACAATACTCACAACGGACCACTTCTTTTCTTATCAACTTTTCCCATTGCTGAATATCATTTTTCTTTTCCCGGAATATCGGTACTTCTCTGCCCTTCACCGGATCCAGCATACTTCTCTTGTCATCCGTACATTTTTGTTTATTGTATAATTAAAATACCAACTATTGCAGAAGGCAATCCCCAAAGTTG
>CAMBUC010000211.1 GCA_945871045.1 uncultured bacterium | reverse complement strand
CCGGCCGGGTCTCGCCTTTCTCAAATCCTTCTTTATCGTAATCCACATTCAAGGTGGCAAACTCGGAGGACATCATCTGTGCGATATTTTTTCCAAATACCAACTCCCCAGAATCCGGAAGGTAAAAGACCGTGTCTTTATACTTTTCGGACACGACGTCCGGATCTGCAGCCAGCGCTGTCAGATATTCCTCAAACTGCTGCTGGGTCTTCGTCTCCATCTTTAATGCAGTTGTTAACTGTTTATCCTCTGTAAATACTGTATAGCCCGTTCCCTTTGTCTGGTCTGCCGGATCGATATAACCCGGGGTTGCTTTCATGGCAGTCGTTCCGTCTGCCTTCTTTACTTCGATCGGTGACAACGCACCCGCAGCCGCATCCAGATTTGTATTGATCACATTGCCCTGCGGATCCTTTACCTTCTCCAGCGTTGTATTCGGATCGGTTCCTGAATAAGAAAGTTCTATCCGGTTTCCCTGGGAATCTGCAATAAATGCTGTTCTTACTTTATTTTTGTCTACCGAATCCTGCGCTTCGAAAATCGTGTTGCCGGCTGCATCGATAAATGTATAATGGGTCGTTGTCACGCCATCGATCGTTGTGGTTCGGGCCATAGGCGTGATATCCGCATTTCCAATGGAAAATACACCGGTCGTTGAAATATTCAACTCATACCCGCTCATTTCTTTGAACGTTACACCGGTCATCTTTCCCTCTGCTGTTGCATCATAGGTAAATGTACTGTCTTTTCTATGGCTGCGCCACTGGAAAGTCTGTTCTGCCGGATCCACCGTTGCTTTGATGGTCACATTTCCGGTGGTAGTTCCCGTTCCCACTCCCGCTGTTGTATCTACGGAATAGTCATAGGAAAAACTGTTGATCTTCGTCTGCTTGCTGTAAGACAGGCGCAGACGCTTCAGCACTTCCTCCTGCGGTGTCTTTACCGGATTCGCCGCCGGATTGTTCACCTCATTGGCTGTGGGTGTGTCCAACTGGTTCGCATAATAGGTATATTCCTCGATATCACTGGCGCTCAGGCGCTCATAGATCTGATACTTTGCCTGAGTCGCCTCAAAACCGTCGGTAAATGCTACAGTGGAATTGGTCTTATATCCGCTAAATACGGTACGATCTGCGTAATCCGCATTTGCTTCGGAATATAACTGTGTGCTCAGTCCCTTTAACTGGGTAAGGATGGTGTTTCGGTCGACGTCCGACAAGGTATCCGTAGATCCCTGAACACAAAGACGATATGCATCTTTTAACGCATCTTTCATGTTTGTCAGGGCGGTTTCTGTAACGTCCATCCAGGACTGGGCATCGGTAATGTTGTTTGTGCAATACTGGTTGATCTGACTAAGGGTGGTGGATAACCGCAGCGATTTGATGGCGATCAGCGGATTATCCGAAGGCTTTGTGATCTTTTTCTGGGTAGACATCTGGGTATTGAGACGGTCTACCGATACTTTATTATTATTGATGTTCAGTTTTGTGGTATTCATCATCATACCATTCGTAATTCGCATCATGGTTTGTTTCCTCCTGATACATGGCGCTCACTGTACATGGGCGCAACCGCTTCACTATACACCGGTATTTGTGATCAGACGGTCATACATTTCCGACATGATCTGCACGACTTTCGAACAAAGATTATACGCGTTCTGGAATTTCACCAGATCCAGTGCCTCTTCGTCCTCATCCACACCGGAGATGGATGTGCGCTGCTTCTCTACTGTATTTACGATCGTTGTGTAATTTTCTGATAATAATACGGATTCTTCGGTATCTACCGTTACATCGCTGATCATCGTTGCCAAAAAACGGTCTCCGCCGCTTCCGCGGTACATGACAACGTCCTTTTGCAGTTTCTGCATCTCTTCGATCATAGCCTGATAATCCTGACCGTTTTCAAAGTTTTCCAGATCTGCCGTTGCAAAGATCGACGGATCCTTGCAGGCGTTTGCCACTTTTAAGTTCGAGGCCGTCAGGCGGTAGTAACTATCTCCGTTGGAACGGATCACCGCATCGTCTGCATCCGCAAATCCCAATTCGGTTCCATTGATGTTTTCTGCTACAAAAAATGACTGCATCGGATTTTTGTACAGGTCTACACCTTTATGCTGAATATCGTTGAATGCCTTTGCAAAGGCCCTTAAAAACTCATTCATCTGGGACTGATAGTAACAGATCCCCTTATAGTCGATAGATGTTCCTACCGTTGCCTCGCGTCCGGTGGTAGAAGTAAGGCCGGTGGTGTCGGATGTGATCGTGAAAGTAAAGGTCGTTTCTCCACTGGGTGTCTGACTCATGGTAAAAGAGGAATAGACATATTCGCGATTTCCGATTGTCAACATACCGGTACTGGGAAGATTCATTCCCAACTCCGATTTTACATTTGTGTTGGAGACTACCACCTGTCTTCCGTTTACGCGTTCTACTTTTCCGCTGAAGTTTGAATGATTGTTTCCGTCCCGAAGCTGCATGAGTCCCTTCAAACTTCCGGTGCTGAGAGCGCCTGTTGCAGGAAAATCCGAGTGATTGTCAGCCCATCGGATATCATACAACCCTTCCGCGTCATTCTGATTATCTTTATATTCACGGGCAACACACTCCAACTGGCGGTACTCGTTATCGTCTACCAGTGAGAGGCCGTTGATCTTTAACGTGTAGTGGGTGGCTCCGGTATCCATATCCGGATAGTTTGAGTTTACGACTTTTGATTCGTTTACTTCCACTGCTACCATGGTAGAGAGCTGATCTACAAGCAGGGAACGCTGATCGCGCATATCATTTGCATAAGATCCGTTGATCTCCACATCGTTGATCTGGTCATTTAAAAGCGCGATTTTCTGGGCGATGGAATTGATCGTATTCACCGTGGAATTGATCTGTTCATTCAGGTCTTCCTGCATACTTTTCAACCCGTTGGAGACGGTGTTAAAGTAACTGCAGAGTTTTTTTGCTCCACTGATCACCTGATTTCGGTAGGAGGTGTCTGCGGCATTTCCACGGAGAGAATCGATGGTATTGAAAAACTCCGCATAGATCGATGAAAAACCTTTCATCGTGTCATCGTCCTGAAAAAAGGTCTGCAACTGGTCCATATATTTTACTTTTTCGTCGTATTCCCCACGAAAACCGCTATACTGCCAGTATTTATTATCATAATACTCACTGCGCAGCTGTGTAACTGATTCTGCCGACACGCCCGTGCTAAGAGTTCCGTATTCGGTATAACCTCTCAGCGCGTGGTTGGCCTTCATATTCGTAACCTGCTTGGTATAGCCGGTCGTATCTACATTTGAAATATTGTTTGCGACGGTATTTGCAGATGCCTGATAGGCACGCAATCCTGATGTCGCGATGGACAATCCAAAAAATGTACTTGCCATAGCGATACTCCTTTCTACAGGCGGGTTACAAGTAACTCGATCATGTCTGATACGGTCTGTATATATCGGCTGGCTGCGTTGTATGCGTTCTGATACTTGATCATGTTTGCCAGTTCCTCATCCGTCGACACGCCTGTGATCTGTTGGCGTTTGTTATCGATCGCCGATACTGCATTATCCAGCGTGGTTGCCGTTGATTCATAAGTGGATCCTGCCGATGCGATACCTCCGATCAGTTCTGTGTAATATTCACTGAAACTGAAGGTGGCAGCGGATCCGGGATATATTTTTACTGATTTTGTTGTCCAAAGATCTGAAAACTGGGCACCCATGCTGTAATCAATCTCATGTGTATCTTTCGTCAGATAAGGGAACAGATCCGGCTGGTTTTCCAGATCATCATTCACACCAAGTGACTGCAGCGTATACTGTGTGGAGGTATCCAGTGCATAATCCTCATTTAGT
>CAMBUC010000210.1 GCA_945871045.1 uncultured bacterium | reverse complement strand
TTTTAAATAATTGTTCTGCCGCTCGTTTTATCACCTCAACATTCACCGAATTTCCAAATTGCTTATATGCCTGCTGCCTGTTTTCATCAATGAGAAACGGATGCTCTGCATCATCCACAGGAAAACTCTGCAGGCGGGCAGCCTCTACCACGGTCATTTTACGCCGGTACTTTCCAATCACCGGAATCTGAACCATCGCCACCAATGCCTGAAAACAATCCGGCCGCTTGACCCTTACACCGGAAGGCCGAAACTGTATGACTCCCTCCCAAATGCTGGAAATATGCGTCCCACATTGCCATTCCATTTTATGATGCGTCGGTGCAAAATCTTTGAGATCATTGTATTTTTCCAGCCACGCATCTATAAATTCCTGATTGTCCCCGTAGAGTTTTTTGTTTTTCTCTATAAATCCGGCCTTCCACTTCGGAAGGTTCTTGGTACTGCCATCATATTTAAAAAAATCAGCCCAAATAGGAAATCCTATCACCTTCAGTTTGATTCCCTGATAAAACTCATCCCATGCAGTTAATACCATTTCTTCATACTCGGAAATATGGTAGGAATCATCCACTTCGCCTTCTTCCAGAACATCATAGATGGAATTATGATTTTTCTTTTGATACGTTCCAAAATCTACCGTCAAAGGGACATCGACATGAGCAGGGTCATATTTGCCCAGTATGATCACTCGTTCCCGGGTCTGTGGTATTCCGAAATAATGCGGGCTTAAGATCAGGGGTTCTGCTGTCGTTCGATAACCGAGTCCTCTTAAACTCTCCTGAATAATGCTCCAGGTACGTCCATGATCATGGGACACCAGATTTCTCACATTTTCCAGGATGATGTAAGGGGTGTGGTGATACTTGAGAATCCGGACAATTTCAAAAAACAGTGTACCTCTTGTTTTGTCCTCTAATCCGTCTTGTTTTCCTGCTTTACTGAAAGCCTGGCAGGGGAAGCCCGCACACAGGACATCGTGCCTGGGAATATCCGCTTCTTTCTTATCCCGAATATTGATATCCGAACTCATATGATAATTTCTTTCATATTGGGCATTGCAAAACGGATCTATCTCAGATGCAAACACACACGTTCCGCCCAGCTGCTTCATGGCCTGATGAAACCCGCCGATTCCGGAAAACAGATCGATAAATGTAAACTCTTTCATTCTTTTTTACCTCTGAAAAATTCTATCATACCGCCTCCCAGAAAGCTACCCCTTTCACAGTTTTATTTCATCAAGAATAAAATATTTGAGATTGTCCTGCTCAATCATGATCTTTGGTGCGCGAGGCTTCCCATTGCTATTGATTCCCTGTTTAAACATCGTAAGATGTTCACGGTTTTTATAATTGATATCCAATACATATACTTTTTTAAGGGTAACATTATTTTTCATTCGCTTATGATAACTCATCAAGTTATCCTTGTTCTGACTTCGATTCCAAAACTTTGTCACTTCATAGTCGTACTTGTCATCTTTTTCTGTGGAGTGTTCACAGACGATATAGTAAATATGGTCTTCCGGTTTTTGTCCATTAATAATAGAAAATACCGTCTCCCAATCATTCCCCTGGATTCCGCGGGACTCTTCGCTATGGGCTTTTAAATCCCCAAAGGAATGAATCTGCGGAAAAAATAGATCCAGATCCACGCCACCATCAGACTTATCCTGATAATACCGGATCACATCCAGCAAATCATGCTCCGTCAAGAACTTTTCAAAGGCATACTCCAGAAAAAAGCCCACCCATTCCGGTTGAAACTTGTTCTTATACCCATTTGCTATCATCTCTTTATAGCAGTCTATCCCATTCCAATGCTTCGGCACCTGAAGAAAGAACTCTTTGATCTGAGGAAATATCACCTTGTGCAGCATCTCTTCCCGGGGCAAATCACATGCAGACATCGCCTTTGCATCAAACCAATCCGACTCCTGCCTGACAAATGCCATCGCACTTTTTTTCAGATCCCCGCAATCCCGGGCCGCCGGCGCTGATTTTAGATCATACGCTTTCATGCCCTCAAAGGATTCTTGTCCCCGGCCAAATAATTCATCCATGAATACCTGCACCATATCCGGTCGGAAAGCAGTAACGGTATTTCCGAAATAGTCTACTTTTTCGAAATAACCATCTTCCGCTGCCATGGCAAGGTCGCTGGTGTAAATATGTGCAGAGGAATTATGTGCAGTTTTACCAATGTAGGTATCGATACTAAAATTAACAAAAATCGTATGGTCCTCATAGGTATACACGCCTAACAAAATAGGCGTTCTATCTAAATTTTTGGCTTTTTTGTAAAATTCAAACAGATCATCCGCAATTTGGATCCGCTTCTTGTATGCCGGATGAGGATTGCCCAGATACGTAACATTTTTACATCTGATGGCGTATTTATGGCCTTTATAGGTTCCGATATAAAAAGATGGAGAAGACTCCGCTTTTTGTAATCCGGCAAAGTATTGCTGCAACACGATGGTGATTTCATTGGGGCTCAAACTTGTATCAAAATCCTTTATGACGAAGCCCTCTTTCGTAATCTGATCTACTTTCTTATTTCCTCGTTTCATATATCCCCCCTATAACTGCACAAAACAGCGAGTATATTATATCACAAAACGCCTTTAAAAGAAAGAAAAAGGTCTCGCAAGTGGGACTATACGGCAAAAAAGAGAAACTTTTCATTACCGGCTGCTGCCGGCTGCAAAAAGTTTCTCTGATCATTAGCAATCTCCAAATATACTGCGGGTATTTCTTCCGCCAGTTCACGGGCATTCCCCCGTTCATTTTTCTTTTGAAGGGAATAAACAGAAGCCCGTTCCCCATCCTCACCAAGGAGGCCCCCTGTTACTTTTTCATACCCAAATTGTTACTGTTCACTCGTGCCTCGTTCCAGCAACAGGGCTTCCCTGCATTTGAATATGCCTGACGGCATGGCAGGGAAGCATTGGCTGTTGTACATGTTCTCTCCACGCCCCGCAGCGGAGTGCGTGACGTGGGTGTGAACAATAACCCAAAATTCTATCTATTCATAAATATCCACTGCAAAGAGCGGCTCGCCTGCTTGAATAGTTCCGTCTTTCAGAAGACGGATCTTCTGATTGTCTTCTAACTCTGTACATAACACAGGTGATACAATGGACGGTGCATTTGCTTTCAGATAATCAATATCCAGTTTCAGCATCGGCTCACCTTTTTTCACTTTCTGACCGTTTTCTACAAGTACTTCGAATCCTTTTCCGTTTAATTTCACGGTGTCAATCCCCATATGGAGCAGAAGGCTGATACCGGAATCTGTCTGGAATCCAATGGCATGCTTGGTCTCAAATACGAAGCATACTTCTCCATCTTCCGGTGCGGTTACAACCGGATCCACCGGGGTCACAACGGCTCCGTCGCCCATCATTTTTCCTGCAAAAGCCTCATCCGGTGCAGTGGAAAGATCCGCAGCCACACCTGTTACCGGGCTTGAGATCGTAATGGTTTTCACAATCTTTCCTTCCGTTTTTTCTGTTTCTTCTTCCACAGCCGTTTCTTTCTGTCCGACATACTCTACATTCGGTGCTGTTTCCAGATAATCTTCCAGATTGGATTTGATCACAGTCACTCTCGGTCCGTAAATGATCTGAACACCATTTCCCTTGTGGACAACACCGGATGCACCTGTCGTTTTCAGCATTGCATCATTTACCAGTTCTGCTTTAAATACCGTACATCTCAGTCTTGTTGCACAACAGTCTACGTCAGAAATATTTTTCTTACCGCCCAGACCTCTGCAAATCATAACAGAAAGCTCATCTCCCTGAGCTTCCGCGGCTCCACCTGCGGCAGCGCCCTTTTTCTTTGCATCCACATC
>CAMBUC010000209.1 GCA_945871045.1 uncultured bacterium | reverse complement strand
TATTGACAGACCGGGGAGCCTGCTCTCTTCCATCGGATGAAAACGCAATGCGCTCAATGGCATAGTTTTCAAGCACCGGCTCCAATGCTTCCAACACGATCAACTGATAGGAACGTCCATCCATGTCCAGCCGGTCAGCGGCCGGAGCAGACACAGTTCTGACAAGACGGAACGTCTGCTTGTCAGAAAGCATAGACACTTCATCAAAAGCCTGCAGTTCGCCGTCTCCGTAATAACTGAAACGATACGCCCCCGTACGGATCTTATCCAGCAGTTTATCATCCCCCACGATACGCACATAGAGAGGATTATCCCCGGTATCAAATGCGCTCTCATGATAAAACAACAGCGCATTTTTTGATATATTTGCTGCCTTTCCGAACAAGCGGAAGGGCTGGATCTTCATTGCTGCCCGGGGCTGCTCTTCATAAGAGATCGTATCTCCTACACTTTCGTCCACATCATTCTTTGCCGGAATAAGATCCGGCACATTGTATCTGCCTAGAAGCGGCATGACATATCCTTCTTTGCCCTTGGTCATAAAAGCCGTCTCAAACACTGCATTGGACACATAAATACTGTTTGACGTCTCAAAGATCACAGGCTCATCTGCGTCCTCCGGCTGAGCGGTCAGCTGTGTTCCCCTTGGGATCTCCACGCCCGGAACGGTATCATTCACAAGATCAAAGAGTACCAGCGCACTAGCCGGTTTTGCCGGAAGCAGGGAAATATCCAACATGTTCACAAACTCGGTATGATACTTTTCGATCACCTCGTTGTACATGTTAATGTTATCACTCATCTGTCCCGCAAAGATCTTTGCGATCGTTACACCGATATCCGGATCATCTTCCGAATAATGCCACTCCGGCGTATAGGACTTTGCCAGTTCCTTGATGCGCTCCTCAATATCAACTGCTGTTCTTGTATCGATCTGATCGGTTTTTAACAATTTGTTCATGTTCTTCCTCTCACTCTTCAGGGGCTGCCTCGTCATACTGTTCTGATTCATATTGCTCTGACTCATAAGCCTCTTCCTCTGTATCTGCATTTAAATAGAAGGGAAATACCAGATTTCCTCTCTGATTTGTCTCACTCACAAGATAGTCAATATTTATGATCAAACATCCCTCTTTGGTCTGGGTATCTGTCGTGATCTCCACATCACTCACCCGTGGCTCCTGGGTTAAGATCTGTTCTGCCAGATCCCTCTTCATCATACTGAGTGCCGTGATATTCGTATCCATAAAGGTATAGGACATGAGCGTGCTTCCGTAAGCCGGCCTTGCAAACCGCTCAGACCTCTGTGTCATCAGGATCAGATAAATGGATTCCTTCACACTTTGTTCCGCCGATGAGGTCATAAATCTTCCCGTAGCCTCATTGATCTGCGGCGGGAATTTCATTCCGCTTCCCAAAAATTTTTTATCCGGCATATGCGATACTCCTTTCCATTATCCGATCTTTATGGGTTTTCCCTCGACAGTCACCGGGCCGTTGCTGGAAACCGTAGCCTTTGAGGTTCCTTCCAGCTTTGCCGTCCCGCCTGACAGGTTAATGCTCTTCACCGCGGACTCCGTGATACCGTTTGTGGCATCCACTCGGAAGTCCTTCGTCTTCAGTTCCGTAACACCGCTGGCTCCGTTCATGGTAAGTGTGATCGTCTCGCCCACCTTAATCGTCAGTTTTGTGGCTGCGGTGATCTCCATCTGCCCGTTTAACGTATTCATCACGATCTGATTTGCTTCTGCCTGATCCGTGATGGTGATCGTATGCTTTGCATTGTCCAGCGTGATGCTGTGCTCGGTGCTCAGTTCTTTTCCGGCTGTCCGGATCGTGATCTTATCGGATGCACCTTCGCCTGCATTATCCTCAAAATCAATGGCATTTCCATTGTGTGTCACAATGCGCTTATTGGAATTGAGCATATTTGCAGTCTTATTTAAAAACAGGTCAGTTGTTTTGGAAATACAGCCTACCACATAGGGGCGTTCGATATTGCCCTGCTCAAAGGCCACCAGAACCTGATCCCCAATCTCCGGCATGAAGTAGATACCCCAGCTTTTGCCGCCATATGGCATGGCCAGCCTTGCCCAGCGCAGCTGGTTTCCTTCGTCCCGCGACGGGAGCGACACACACAGTCTGCCCGGCATCATCGTATCATAATTCTGTGCAACCGTACCGACCATGACACCGAACACCCGGTTATCACCGGTCTCCGTCTTCGTTGCCTGCTTTTCCGCAATATCATCAATAATATCAAATAATCCCATTCTGTCATTCCTCCGGGTAAAACATCAGATTATAAAATGGTGTTCATCAGGCTGGATGCGCCGGCGCTTAGGATATCATCCGACAAACCTCCGGTCATATCGCTTAACTCATCCATTGCATCATCTACCATATCCATGGCGCTATCCACGGTATCCATCACGTTATCCACGGCATCCATCACACCGCCAAGCATGCCGCCCAAAAGTCCGCCGCTGCTTCCTGCCGAATAGGAACCACCCAGTCCTGCCGCCTTTGCGGTGATCCTGGTGGAAAAGCCCTGATCTGCATTCATTGTATGTCTGACACTCATAATATAAAACAGATTGTTGACCGGATCTCCCATATCCACCAACTTGATGTAACGTCCGGGCACCAGATCCGGCAATCCGATCAGTTCAGCCTCCAGCGTTCCAAAACGAAAAGCCACATCCTCTGCCAGATACTCGGCACGATAACCTGCCTCTTTTTTGCTGTCCGCAGTTGGATCAATATAAACCTTGGAAGAATCCTTCACTAACTTGGAAGCATATTTGCCTTTTGAAAGTTTATTTTTCAGTTTTACGGAATTGGCGATCTGAGAAGCCTTTCCTACATCGGTACTGCGAACCTCCACTTTTCCCACCAGACCTGTCACGTTATATTCCACATCCACGTTCTTCATGCCGGTAGCCGGAGAGATTTCCATAAGCACCTCGGAATAATCCTTTGCTTTTCTAAAATAAACATTCCCGCTGCTGACAAAAAACTCGTAATTATATTTTTTTGCAGCCTTTACGACAAACTCATAATCACTTTCTGCTACCATCTCAACGGTCTTATCTGTGGCGGTTCCCGGAACACCCGGAACTGCCACTCCGCCAACACCGGGAATATTTCCCGCTACCTGATTCAGTTGATTCGCCGCATTTTTCGCCTGATTTGCTGCATCTTTGGCTGCATCAGCCGCTGCTGTTGCCGTGTCTACGGCACTTCCGACTGTCGAGGCTGCATTCGTCACGGAACTGACTGCACCTCCGGTCAGAGAATCCAATGCACCCGCCGCAGCACCGCCGCCCATAGAGTTGACTGTATTTGCCGCTTCCATTGCGGCGCTTCCGGCTTCCATTGCCGCATCTGCAAGATCGCCGACTCCGGCTGCATCCGCAAGGCCGCCAAGAACGCCGGATGCCAGATCCTGCTTATCCGGCGTATCTGTGATATTCAGTTTCTTTATGATGCCGCGCTCTTTCATATCGGAATACAGTTCGGAAGAAAAGATCTCACTGACGGCCTCGGAATAACTCATAGCTGTCATCTGTTTGGAATAACAGTTGGCCATCATGATGCCTTTCACATCCATGCAGGTTACCCGCACGCCGGGATTTTCCTCTTCCTGAAAGAAGAAGTTTACCTGTGAGATAAAACCGCAGAACACTTCTTTTGCCACGGAGCCGTAACCGACACTGATAGAAACCTGTGAACCGATGGCCACAAACTTTTTGATGGACTTAAACTCGAACGCACAGGTCTGCCTGTTGTAGCAGCCATAGATCACAAAGGAAGCGATCGAAGCCTCAAACCCGCTGGTATTTTCAATCTCCACATTTCCTACATACAGCTTCGCCTTTGACT
>CAMBUC010000208.1 GCA_945871045.1 uncultured bacterium | reverse complement strand
CCAAGTACCGTGCCAGCCTCTACTGCATTTCCACGAAGGAAATCTGCGGCTGACATGCGCTTTTTTCCTTCTAATTGGACTTCCTTGCAGATAAGAATGCCGTCTGCGGTCTGCACGCCGAAACTATCTTTTTTGATGAATGCAACGGTTCCGGGAGCAGCCGAATCGTCCATCGAACCGACGTCTTCACATACATCTGCCGCCCAGATCTTTAAGGTTTTCCCCGCAAGGGAAGTATATGCACTGGGCCACGGATTTAAACCGCGGACCTGACATTCGATCTCTTTTGCAGAACGTGTAAAATCGATGTGTCCGTCCTGTTTTTTGATCATTTCAACCTTCGTTGCAGCGCTCTCATCCTGAGGCGTATACACTGCTGTTCCATCCACGATGGAAGGAATCGTATCCACACAAAGTTTTGCACCTGCCTCTGCCAGACGGTCAAACAATGATCCGCCCGTGTCTTCGGGTAAGATCGCAACTTCTGTTTTTGCGATCATATCGCCGGTGTCGAGGCCAACGTCCATACGCATGATCGTAACACCTGTCACAGCATCTCCGTTTAAGATGGACCACTGGATCGGCGCAGCGCCGCGATATTTCGGCAGTAATGATGCATGCACATTGATACATCCATATTTAGGCATATCTAACAGTTCCTTTGGCAGGATCTGTCCAAAGGCTGCTACCACGATCAGTTCCGGCTCGCAGTCTCTGATCACACGCAGGGAATCCGGCTCGCGCACGCGTTTCGGCTGAAAGACCGGAATCCCCAGTTCCAATGCTTTTTCTTTTACCGGCGGTGCGACCAGCACCTGTTTTCTTCCCTGGGGCTTATCTGGCTGTGTCACAGCAAGTACCACCTCATAACCTGCCTGTACAAGCGCCTCTAAAGTACCCACCGCAAAATCCGGTGTTCCCATAAAAATAACTCTCATTGTTTAATCCTCATCATAGGTCACATCGTGGATCTGACCTTCTACTTTTTCGGTGTACATGTGTCCGTCCAAATGATCGATCTCATGGCAGAAGGCCCTCGCCAAAAGACCTTCTCCCTCTAATTCACGCTCCTGCATGTTCTCATCCAGCGCACGGACAATGACGTGGTTCGGACGTGTCACCTGTCCCGCCTTTCCGGGCAGGCTTAAACAGCCTTCATCACCGGTCTGCTCGCCGTCAGCGGACACGATCACCGGATTGATCAAAACCAGCGGTCCCTCACCGACATCGATCACGCAGATCCGCTTTAACACCCCCACCTGGGGGCCTGCCAGACCAACGCCGCAGGCATCATACATCGTATCGAGCATATCCTCGATCAATTCCTGAATACGCGGTGTCATCTCCGTGATCTCCCTACATTTTTTCTCAAGCACTGCATCTCCCTGGATGCGAATCTGACGTAAAGCCATTGTTGTTTCCTCCTGTTTTCAACTATCTTTTTAAAAACCATTCATCGGGTTAAAATCAAACTGTACATTTGTCTGACGCCATGGTCCCTGCAAAAGAACCGCTTCCAGACCATCCTTTGCGCGCACCAGCGCTTCATGATCTTCACTCTTCAAGTAAATGACCTGTCTGTAGATATCGTTCACCTTCGCCACATTGGCTGATGTCGGGCCGATCATGCGAAGTTCCCTGCAATGTTTCTGCAGCCAGTCACCAAGACTCCGGCTGCAGGCCTGTGCCTGTGCTTCCTGCGGCGAGGAGATCAGGATCAAAAGCAGATTCCATACGGGAGGATAACACATCAACTCCCGGTAAGCAAGTTCCTGTTCATAAAACTGCCCATAGTCCTGCACTTTTGCGGTCTGGACGGCATAATGATCCGGCTGGTAACTCTGGATCACTACCTCTCCTGCACGTTCCCCTCTTCCTGCCCGCCCAGCCGCCTGGGTCAACAACTGAAAGGTTCGCTCTGCCGCGCGATAATCGGACGCATGCAGCGAAAGGTCTGCCGCTAAAATTCCAACCAGTGTGACCTTCGGGAAATCGTGTCCTTTTACGATCATCTGCGTACCGATCAAAATGTCTGCTTCCTCATTTGCAAAAGCAGACAAGATCTTCTCATAACTGTCTTTTGCCCGGGTGGAATCCTGATCCATGCGAAGCACCCGCGCTCCCGGAAAGCGCTGTTTCACCACTTCCTCGATCTTCTGTGTTCCCGCCCGGAAACCACCGATATATTTTGAACCACAGGATGGACACCGGGTCACCTGCGGCATCTCATACCCGCAATAATGACATTTCAGTTTTCCTCCTGCATGTAAACTTAACGACACATCGCAATGAGGACATTTTATGGCTTCGCCACATTCACGGCAGGACACAAAACCTGCCATTCCCCGCCGGTTCAGAAACAGCATGATCTGTTCCTGATGCTTCAACCGGTCCTCCATCAGATCCTGAAGCTGGAGACTCAGAATCGACCGGTTTCCGCTTTTTAGTTCCTCCCGAAGATCCACCACGTGACAAATCGGCAGCTGACTCTCCCGCTTCGCACGCCCCGTCAGGTAAAACCGCTTGATCTGCCTCTGCTGGGCACGATAACTGCTTTCCAAAGAGGGGGTCGCAGAACCCATGACAACACTGGCGCCTGCCATACGCCCGCGCTCCATCGCAGTTTCCCTTGCGTGATAACGCGGAACTGTCTCCGATTTGTAACTGCTCTCATGTTCTTCGTCAATGATGATATAACCTAAATTTGAAAATGGTGTGAACAATGCCGATCTGGGACCGATCATCACATCCAGTTCCCCGTTTTTCGCCCGCACAAACTGATCGTAGCGTTCTCCTTGTGAAAGTCTGGAATGCAAAATACTCACACGATCGCCAAAACGATTGTAAAAACGCATCACCGTCTGAAAGGTCAATGCGATCTCCGGGATCAGCACGATGGATGCCCGCCCCTGTCTGGCGGCCCGGGCGATCAATTCCATATAGACTTCTGTCTTGCCGCTTCCGGTGACACCCTGAATCAGGTAATTGCCATACATTCCTGCCTGAAAATCCCCATCGATGGCATCCACAACCGCCTGCTGCTCCTCATTCAGAACCAGATCATATTCTTTTTTTGTCAGATGGCTCACCGGATTTCGGTAGCGATCCTCACTGCGGATCCGAAGAACCCCTTGTGCTTCCATGGCTCGAAGAACTGCTGCGGTAATGTTCAGTTTCTTGGTTACCACCTCATAATCAATAGAACCATTTTCCAGTAATGCTTCCAGAAGCCTGACCCTTGCTGTGGAATGCTTCCGCTGCAGCTGTGCCAGCAGATCTTTCGCTTCGGCCATATCGGATATCGCCAGTTCCACGGTACGTTTCTGTTGCAGACGTTCCTTATGTTTGACCGGAATGACGGTTTTCAGCGCCTGATTCATCGTCCCGCCATAATTTCGTCGCATCCACGCTGCCAAGGCGATGAGCTGCGATTCGATGGGAACGGATCGTTCTACGATCTGTGCTATTTCTTTGATCTTTGATTCCTCATAATCCGCCTGATCGGTAAGATCCACCACATACCCGGTGCGCAAAGTATTGCCGCCGCCAAAGGGAATCTTTACCTGCATGCCGATCCTCAGATGCGATAACATCCCATCCGGAATACGGTATTGAAAGACTCTGTCTAATTTTTCGTGTGATATGTCAATGATGATTGATGCGTACATAATATTATTTTGAGAAGCACGGGGTTTTTCGCCGCACCTTACATACAAAGGCTCAAAATCCCTTTGCTCCATATTTATCCTAATTCCTCTAATACCTCTGCGATCAGTTCCCGCTCATCCATGTGATGCTTCACGCCATTGATCTCCTGATAATCTTCATGGCCTTTTCCTGCCAATACGATGACATCTCCGGGGCGTCCGTTTGCAATTGCGTACTTAATTGCTTCTTTTCTGTCACAGATTGAGATATATTCTCCATCAGTCTTCTTCATACCGATAATAATATCATCTAT
>CAMBUC010000207.1 GCA_945871045.1 uncultured bacterium | reverse complement strand
CCCGCTGACATACTTCTGTTTCTTTCCGGTGATCACGACTTTGATGGCTGAAGGCACTTTGAACCATGCTTTTCCGGTAGCCATTCCGGCTGCCATATCGGTACTTCCCACACCGGTAGAGAACGCACCCAGCGCTCCGTATGTACAAGTATGAGAATCCGCACCGATGATCACATCACCGGCAACTGTTAAACCTTTTTCCGGAAGAAGAGCATGCTCAATTCCCATCTCTCCTACGTCAAAATAATTCGAAATCTCATTTTTGCAAGCGAACTCCCGTACACATTTGCAGTGCTCCGCTGACTTGATATCTTTATTCGGTACAAAATGATCCATAACAAGGGCGATCTTATCTTTATGGAATACGCCCTCCACATTCATTTTTTCAATCTCATGGATCGCAACCGGAGATGTGATATCGTTACCTAAAACGAGATCCAGATCTGCTTCGATCAACTGTCCGGCCACTACACTCTCTAATCCTGCATGCGCTGCAAGGATCTTCTGAGTCATTGTCATTCCCATGTTGTTTTCCTCCTGTTCGTTTCACTCACAGGAAATGCAAACATCCATTTCAAATGTCTTCGACGATGGATGTTTGCACGCCTGATGATTTCATTTATTTCTGAACGATATTTACAATACGTCCGGGAACGTAGATCTCTTTTACGATCGTCCCTGTCAGTTTGTCTGCAAGTTCCTCTTTCGCTTTTGCGATCACATCATCTTTTGCGGCATCTTTTGCGATCACAAGCGTACCACGCATCTTTCCGTTGATCTGAAGAGCGATCTCTACGGTGGACTCTACGGTCTTTGCCTCGTCATACTCCGGCCATGCAGTCTGGTAAACTCTGCCCTCAAAACCGGCAGTCTCCCAAAGTTCCTCGGTAATATGAGGCGCTACCGGGTTCAACAGCGTGATAAAAGTCTTGAACTCGTCCTTTGTGATGGAGTTCTTTTTATAGAAATCATTGATCAGCGCCATCATGGCTGCGATGGCAGTATTATACTTCAGATTCTCGAAGTCGTTGCTTACCTTCTTGATGGTCTGATGCATCTTCGTCTCTAAGTCTTTGGAGTAACCGGTCTCATCTGTAACGATCTCCTGAAGTTTCCATACACGCTCCAGGAAACGGCGGCAGCCTTTGACACCATCCTCCGACCATGATGCGGCAAGATCAAACGCACCGATGAACATCTCGTAAGTACGCAGTGTGTCAGCGCCGTAATCGCGAACGATATCGTCGGGATTTACAACATTTCCACGGGACTTACTCATCTTCTCACCGTTCTCACCAAGGATCATGCCGTGAGAGGTACGCTTCTGGTAAGGCTCCGGGGTATTGACCACACCCTCGTCATAGAGGAATTTGTGCCAGAAACGGGAATACAATAAATGTAAGGTCGTATGCTCCATTCCACCGTTATACCAGTCAACGGGCATCCAATATTCCAATGCTTCCTTGCTGGCAAGGGCTTCTGTATTTGTCGGATCTGTATAACGCAGGAAATACCAGGAAGAACCAGCCCACTGAGGCATCGTATCGGTCTCACGCTTTGCGGGGCCTCCGCAGCAAGGACAGGTGGTGTTCACCCAGTCTGTCATTGCAGCAAGGGGTGATTCTCCGTTATCGGTAGGCATGTAACTGTCTACATCCGGAAGAAGTAACGGTAACTCACTCTCATCAACCGGAACAAATCCACACTTTTCACACTCAATGATCGGAATGGGCTCGCCCCAGTAACGCTGACGTGAGAATACCCAGTCACGTAATTTATAATTGGTCTTTGCAGTACCGATCTGCTTTTCTTCCAGAAAAGCGATCATCTTTTCTTTTGCATCCTTTACTTCCAATCCGTTGATGAAATCGGAATTGATCAGAACGCCCGTTGCAACATCTGTAAATGCGCCTTCGTTGATGTCAACTTCTTCCCCATTCTTTGCAACAACCTGGATCATCGGAAGGTTGAATTTCTTTGCGAATTCCCAGTCACGCTCATCATGGGCAGGAACGGCCATGATGGCACCGGTACCGTAACTCATAAGTACATAGTCAGAGATCCAGATCGGGATTTCCTTGCCATTCACCGGATTGATCGCAGTCAGACCGTCGATCTGTACACCGGTCTTTTCCTTTGCCAGTTCCGCACGCTCAAAATCAGACTTTCTGGAAGCCTGCTCACGATATGCCTCGATCTCTGCCCAATTGCCTAACTCATCCTTATATTTGTCAATGATGGGATGCTCCGGGGAAACTACCATGTAAGTAACACCGAATAAGGTATCACAACGTGTGGTGTAAATACGCAGTTTGTCTTCTTTTCCCTTGATAGAAAAATCCACTTCTGCACCGGTAGAACGTCCGATCCAATTTTTCTGCTGTACTTTGACACGCTCAATGTAATCAACATCTGCCAGACCATCGATCAGTTTATCCGCATACTCGGTGATCTTTAACATCCACTCACTCTTTACCTTGCGGACAACCGGCGAGCCGCAGCGCTCGCAGACACCGTTCACCACTTCCTCATTTGCAAGACCAACCTTGCAGGAGGTACACCAGTTGATTGGCATCTCTTTCTTGTAAGCAAGTCCGGCTTTGAACAGTTTTAAGAAGATCCACTGGGTCCATTTGTAGTAATTCGGATCTGTGGTATTGATCTCACGATCCCAGTCGAAGGAATAACCAAGAGCATGTAACTGTCCTTTGAAACGAGCCACATTCTGCTCGGTTACGATACGGGGATGAATCTTATTTTTGATCGCATAGTTTTCGGTAGGTAATCCAAATGCATCCCAACCCATAGGATAAAGTACATTATATCCCTGCATTCTGCGCTTACGGGAAACGATATCAAGTGCTGTATAGGGTCTCGGATGTCCGACATGAAGTCCCTGTCCGGAAGGATAAGGAAATTCGACAAGTGCATAAAATTTTGGTTTGCTGTAATCATCTGTTGCAGCAAATGCCTTTTCATCGTCCCAGACTTTCTGCCACTTGGGCTCCACTACCTTGTGATTGTAAAGTTTTGCCATAAAAGCAACCTCCTATAGATACGTCAATAGCGGACTTCACCCGAAAGTGAAATCCGCCATCAGATTTTTTACTAAAAAACACCTTTTGGTATGTATTAGTTGTTGATGAGTTTGTCATCCTCGTTGTTCCAACTATACAGTTTACGAACTTCCTCACCAACCTTTTCTGCGGGATGCTCAGCAGCAAGTTTTCTCATAGCCTTGAAGTGAACCTGACGTCCGGCAGGTGACATGTCTAATAAGAACTCTTTTGCAAAGGTACCATCCTGAATATCAGAAAGGATCTTCTTCATAGCCTTCTTTGTATCCTCAGTGATGATCTTCGGTCCGGTGATGTAATCGCCGTACTCAGCGGTATTGGAAATGGAATATCTCATTCCTGCAAAGCCTGACTGATAGATGAGATCTACGATCAGTTTCATCTCGTGGATACACTCGAAGTATGCATTTCTGGGATCATATCCAGCCTCGCATAAAGTCTCGAAACCTGCCTGCATCAATGCGCAGACACCACCACAAAGAACTGCCTGCTCACCGAAGAGGTCTGTCTCTGTCTCTGTACGGAAGTTGGTCTCTAATACACCGGCACGTGCGCCACCGATCGCAAGTGCATAAGCCAAAGCCATATCCAATGCCTTACCGGTTGCATCCTGCTCTACTGCTACTAAACAGGGAACACCCTTGCCAGCCTGATACTCGCTGCGAACGGTATGTCCGGGTCCCTTGGGTGCGATCATGGTAACGTCTACATCCTTCGGGGGCTGAATGCATCCGAAGTGAATGTTGAATCCGTGTGCGAACATTAACATGTTGCCCGGCTCAAGGTTGGGCTCGATGTCTTTCTTATACATATCTGCCTGTAACTCATCGTTGATGAGGATCATGATGATATCAGCCTTCTTTGCAGCCTCTGCAGCGGTATAAACCTCG
>CAMBUC010000206.1 GCA_945871045.1 uncultured bacterium | reverse complement strand
CTTTATAGGAAAGACCGCCTACGGCGCTCTCTTGAATTGAAAAAGACCCGCGCGGAGGCGGGCACAACAAGCGGACGATTACTGGTTTAGAAGATGTAAAAACCTTCTTCGCCAAAACCGTCATCAAGCTCATCATCATTTAAGAAATAATCCATATCCAGAAGTGCATCCTCGCTCATAAGGCGAATGTCCTTGGATGTCATACCTTCCGGGGGATTATCCATGTATTTTTTGCGCAGCGCCTCGATATCTGGTTTCATGGTGTTTATCCTCCTTTTAGAGGATTATAACATAAAAATCAGAAAAATCATGCAGAAGAACGCTTTCCACGAGATTTGGACATTGCTTTCTCGTACATTTCTTCGAGGGAAACACGCTGGTGGTTGAAGTAGAGTTCTAAGAACTCCATCTGGTGCTGGCAGTCAGGGCATGTCAGGGGATCATAGCCAAAGGAAGATAAAATAGCAGTCCGCCACTGATTAAAACTGCGATAAACATGATGTTTGGATTTTGAAATGGCATGATAGAGTTTGGAATCTATTTCACGGTGACGTGCATAGAGACCGCCATACCGGATCATTTTGTAATTCTTTTCGGGGATGTGACGAATGAGCCGCTGAATGAATTCCATAGCGGGAATCGTTTCTTCTACGTATTGTTCATCCTCGTGCCGGTTGTAATGGAAAGTAACCATTTCACCATCGTATTTATCAATGCGGGAAGTGGCAATCACAGGACGACCCAGATAACGTCCAATGTATTTTACAACGGTTTTGGGATCACAGACACTCGGTTTGGCATAAACATAAAAACCCTGTTGGTGTTCACTATAACATTTCGCCTTCACCTTTTTGAAAGAAGAACCGATTTTGGCCTCCATTTCATTGAGCAGTGCCGTGCGGAAAGCATTACGTAAATAAGTGAAATCAAAGTATTTGACAGGACGCCAGAAACCATCATCACTGTAACCACCTTCTGAGATCAGGCAATGGATATGTGGATTCCATTTCAGATCCCTGCCGAAAGTATGTAAAACCATGATAAAACCAGGCGTGAAGTTTTTGGACTTATTCAGTTTGTGGAACATACGGGAGATCACGCTGTTTACGGAATGAAACAGACAATCGAGCAGAGGACGATCTTTGAGAAAGAATTCACGAAGATTTTCATCAATTGTGAAAACACAATGGCGGTGTGTGACATTGACCAGCTTAAAAGACATACTGGTGGTGCGTTCCATTGCATATTTGTTGCCGCAGGTAGGACAGAAACGGCTATGACAGCGGAAGGGAACAAATTTGAGTTTCCCGCAGTGAGGACAGCCATACATGGCACCGCCGAAAGATGGATCGCCGCAATGAATCATCTTATTGATATTTTCCATCTCAGTTTTTCTGGGATGAAGAGTATATTCAATTTCTTCATAATAGTCAGTAAAGATCTGTTGTAAAACATTCATAAGACTATTATGAATGAAATAGTAACAAAAAGAAACCCCTAACCCCTCAAGATTGAGGGGCAGGGGAGTTGAATAGGCGAAGCCTATTTTTTACTTTCCTCAGTTCCAGGGATCCTTTCTTGAGAAAACGGCCCAACTATTGTATAATACATTGTTAAAAAGGGGAGGAACGTATGAAGATAGCATCAGAGGCAAAACTAACTACATTTGAAGCGATCAGCATGATCGTTGGAAACAGCATCGGTACAGGGATCATAGCAGTGCCTTATCTGGCGGTGAGAAATAGAATGCTTGATGTGATCTGGATGGTGGCAGCAGCCTATGTGATAAATGTGAACATTCATCTGATCATAGCGGAACTGTCGTATAATAACGGCGGTGTGCAGCTGGTGAAAAGTTTCGAAGGGGAATTGTTTCATGGGGCAATGAAAAAAATATTCAGTTGGATCGTGTTTGTTGTCTACGGTCTGGCGATTATGATCGGAGTGAGCGGCAATATTAATGGAGGTGCGCAGATCTTTGTGAACTGGTTTGGTCTGCCCTTGTGGATGGCGCAGCTGATCTATTATATAATCGCCGGCATTGTGGTGTTTATGGGAATGAAAGCGGTAGGTATCGCACAAAAATATGCGGTCATACTATTAATGGGAATCGTTGTCGTTATGACGGTGGGAACTTTTTTGCATCCCATCAATGCATTGTATACGGCGCCCTTTCATTGGAATCATCTGTTGGCCCTTTACAGCATGGTAGTCTTTGCCACTTCTGCAAATCAGGCTGTGATACAGGTCGTGAAGGGACTGGACGGTGACCCGGGGAAGATCAGGAAGTCCATATTTATCGGATTTGGATTATCCTCCCTTTTTGTTCTGATTGTAACGATGACTGTTCTTTTAGGAACGAGGGGAACGATCGATAAAGAACTTGCTTATATGCAGTTAGGTATCAGTATCGGAGGCTGGGCAGTGGTTCTGGCGGGGATCTTTTCTCTGTTTGCACTGCTTACTACTTTTTGGAGCAATACGTTAGCGCTGCGTGATGTGGTTCATGAACAGATTGGCAGCGGAAACCGTATCAGCTGGGTGATCGCCACCGTACCGTGTGTGTTATTCGCGATTTTTGGCGTGAATAGTTTTATTGTGCTTACAAGGATCATGAGCGGTGTGGTTGTGTTAGTCAGTATCATGCTGGTGCTGACCTATGGAAAGTCCAGACGCAAGGCAGGGGCAAGTCCTATTTGCGGGGCGATCGGTACGGTTCCTTTTCAGCTGCTGATGGTCCTGTCAACGATCGTTTCGGCGGTGGGAGCGCTGATACCCCTCAGTTAGTATGATTAGGAAAGAAAGCGACAGGAAACGATCCATGTACTTGCCCGGAAGAAGGGAGAAAACGAAACGATGTATCATTCAGATGATTTCAGACAGACAAAGGAAGATAACTTTCAACTTCACATATCACGGGAGAAAGATTTTAAGATCCTTCAGTTGACGGACCTGCATATGGGTTTCGGGTGGCTGTCAAAAAAGCAGGACGAACTGGCCCTTGCGGCTGTAAAAAAACTTGTGAGGCGGACCAAACCGGATCTGATCGTTCTGACCGGAGATTCTGTTTTTCCGTTCTGGCCAAAGGCCGGAACACGCGATAACGGGAAACAGGCAAAAAAACTGATGGCGTTTTTGGATGGTTTTCAGATTCCCTATACGTTGGTTTTTGGGAATCATGACTGTGAAATGGGTTCTGCCTGTGACAAAGAACAATTGGGGCGGCTGTTTAAAAAGGGAGCATACTGCATATTTACCGAAGGGAAAAAGGATCTTTCCGGTGTAGGGAATTTTGTGATCGAACTGGTGGACGATGCCGGAAAGGTGCTGCTGCCTCTGGTCATGCTCGATTCGAATATGTATGGGGAAGGCGGCTGGTTTTTCAGTGGCTTTGACTGTATCCATGAGGATCAGACGGACTGGTGCATGGAGCGGCTTACGGCGTATCGGCAAATGGATCCGGGCATACGGGCAATGGCATTTTTCCATATGCCGCTGCGGGAGTTTAAGGATGCCTATGAACGGATGAAACTGGGAGATAAAAGCGTCGTTTACGAGCATGGAAGTATCTCGGAAAAAAATGAATATTTTGGGATCTCAAAACGGCCGGGCTCATTTTTTGACCGGGCAGTGGAAAACGGTGTGATCAAGTGGATGTTCTGTGGACATGATCATCTGAATACTTTATCGCTTACCTATAAAGGAATACGGATGACCTACGGCATGTCCATTGACTATCTGGGCTATGCGGGGATCAAAAAAAGTTATACTCAGCGGGGCGGAACACTGATCACACGAAAGGCAGACGGAACAGTGACGGTGCGGATGGTGCCGCTGGATGCGGTCGTGTCCAAACGGGTCCGGGGAAACGGAACCCCGGAGAAAAATAAGGCTATTTGTTGACAATCCCAAAGAAAAAGAATAAACTGTAAAAAAGCAAAGGCGCTTTGGACTTCGTCCAAAGTGCCTCTTTTTT
>CAMBUC010000205.1 GCA_945871045.1 uncultured bacterium | reverse complement strand
GCAGAAGCAGCAGGAAGATAGGAGGGAATGACATGCAGTTACAAATGACAGAACGTGATAAAAAACTGATCGTCCTCCTGGCGGTTTTTGTGATCTGTGTAGCAGGTGGATACTGGGGCATCTATCCGGCGGTCACCGGGATCATTTCTACCAATGAGAAGATCATAGAAGCCCAGGAATTACAGGCACAGAACGATTTCAAGATCGCACAATTGCCGCTGGTCAGTGTAGAGAACGATAAACGAAAAGAAGAGTTGAAAAGCCTGAAAGAAGAGTATTTTCCGATGATGACCAGTGCTCAGGTTGATCGCTATTTTACGGAACTGGTCTTAAGTTATGATCTCATTGCCTATGATCTGGAGATTCAGATGCCGGAGGGGGAAGCCGCGGTGGAGCCCTATCAGTATTCCCAAAAAGCACGGGGTGGCGGCGCATCCGGGGAGATGGAAATGCAGATGAATGAGGTGGAACAGATGATGGCTGAAGCCGAAGGGGAAGATCCTTCAGATCCGTCCGCGGCATTCATCGATGTGAGCGAAGTTTCTACCGGGATTCATGAAGTAGCCGTATCCATGCGGGTAGGCGGCGATGAAAAAAAGATCCAGAAACTCATCGATGATCTTTCCGTGACCGATCAGAAACTGCACTTGCGCAGTTTCAGCTGGGGCAAAGAAGATGCTATGGATTTTGGGCTTCCCGGTACTTTTGAAATGAAAGAAGAGAAGAACCTGACAATGAACATCAATCTATATATGTGTGAGGAATAGGGATGGAGATACGTAATAATAAAAATATCCGAATCGGTGAGGTACTTCAGGAACTGGGTTATGTCACCGATGAGCAGATCGGCGAAGCGATCGCCTATCAGAAAGAGCACAAAGGAGTGCGTCTGGGCGGTGCGTTGATCGCTATGAACTTCATTACGGAACAACAGATGTTAGAGGCGCTGGCAAGCCGTTTGGATTGTGATTATGTCAATATTTCGGATGTAACGATAGACGTAAAAGCGGTGGAACTGATCCCGAAGATGCTGGCAGAAAAGTATTGTATGCTGGGTTACAAGATCGTGGACGGTGTCCTGTGGCTTCTGGTAAACGATCCGTTGAACTTTTACGGTATCGAGGATATCCGTCAGGTCGTAGGTATGGAACTGCAGATCGTTCTCTGCGAGCAGGCGCCTTTGGAAAAATCCATTCAGTATTACTATTCCGAAGTGTCTGCGAGACTGGCAGCCCAGAAAGCCTCAGCAGGAAATACGCAGGAAGTGGCCGCTGTTGAGATCAGCATTGAGGAAGGGGATGACGACACACCCATTATCAATCTGTTTAACAGTATTCTGATCCGTGCTTATAACTCCAATGCATCCGATATCCATATCGAACCCTTTGAACATCAGACGATGGTACGCATGCGTTTGGATGGTGTCATTTCTGATTTCATGGCTTTGCAGAAGAATGTGCATAATCCGCTGATCGCCAGAATCAAGATCCTCAGTGATCTGGATATTGCGGAGCGAAGAGTGCCCCAGGATGGACATTTCCGGATCAACATCGAAGGGGTCAATTTGAATATCCGAGTGTCTCTCATACCGACGGTGTTTGGAGAAAAAGCCGTACTCCGTCTGCTGGCTTCCGCATCCTATATCGACCATATGAGTACCTTTGGTATGACGGAAAAGAATTATGCACTGGTCAGCCGGATGCTGCAGTCCCCCAACGGGATCATTTACCTGACCGGACCTACCGGTTCCGGAAAATCCACAACCCTGTACATGATCCTGGAGGAACTGGCGAAGCGCAGCGTCAACATTTCCACCATCGAAGATCCGGTGGAAAAAAATGTGGCAAAACTCAACCAGATGCAGGTGAATACGGTCGCAGGCCTGACCTTTGAGGTAGGGCTTCGCGCATTGCTCAGACAGGACCCGGATATTATCATGGTGGGTGAGACCCGTGATGCAGAGACCGCATCCATCTCCGTCCGGGCGGCTATCACCGGACATTTAGTTCTATCTACGCTGCATACGAACGATGCAGCCTCTTCCATTGTGCGACTGGTGGACATGGGCATCGAGCCCTATATGATCTCCAGTTCTCTGGTTGGTATTGTGGCCCAGCGTCTCGTCCGGAAAGTCTGTCCCATGTGCAGCGTTCTGGAACCCATGACGGAGGAAGAAGCAGCCATCGCAGGGGGATCCATCCACATGGTCAGACATGCAAAAGGCTGTAGGCATTGCAACAACACCGGTTACAGAGGCCGTGTGGCGATCCATGAGATTTTGTTTGTGGATAAACAGATCCGTGGAATGATCACGAAAGGCGCAACGGTGGATGACATCAAGCAGTACGCCATCAAAGAACAGGGTATGGATACATTGAAACAAAGTGCGCTGCAATTGGTGGAAGAAGGTATCACGACTGTTGACGAGTTATTGCGGGTGTCTTACTATGAGTAAGAAGGCTGGAAACGGCTGGTAATTTTTTTACGAGGTTATGGCAGAAATCATCTTTACCGATATATAAACGAAAGGAGTGATTACATTTGAAAATTGATCAATTGATTTTGCAGGCTAGAGCAATGGGAAGTTCGGATATTCATATTTCCGTTGGAATGCCGCTGATGATTCGTATCAATGGAAAACTGCAGCGGGCATCACAGCAGTATACAGATGCAGAAACCGAAGAGATGATCACTGAACTTTTGACAGACCGTCAGAAGCAGGATCTGAAAAACGGCGTGGACGCTGACTTTTCTGTTTGCACATCTGACGGAAACAGACAGCGCGTGAATGTGTTTTGTCAGGACAAAAAACTGGCGGCTACGATCCGATTGTTAAATTCCAGCATCCCTTCCTTGGAAATGCTGGGGTTACCTACGGTGTTAAACGAACTGGCAGAAAAGCCCAGAGGACTGATCCTCGTAACGGGGCCCACCGGTTCCGGTAAATCTACAACCCTTGCGGCCATGATCGACCATATCAACGAGTCTCGCCCGGATCACATCATTACGATTGAGGATCCGATCGAGTATAAATATGAGGAAAAACTTGCACTGATCCATCAAAGGGAAGTAGGCATTGATGTCAAAGACTTTGCATCGGCCCTTCGCAGTGCGCTCCGAGAAGATCCGGACATTATTTTAGTAGGAGAGATGCGGGACTATGAGACGATCGCAGCAGCGCTGACCGCAGCAGAGACCGGACATTTGGTTATGTCCACGTTACATACCACCGGTGCAGCCCAGACCATCGACCGTATCATAGATGCCTGTCCATCCGGTATCCAGAACCAGATCCGGACACAGTTGGCAGGCGTGTTAAACGGTGTCATCACCCAGTGTCTGATCCCCAACGCAAAAGGCAGCGGCCGCGTGGCAGCCACAGAAATACTCATCGGAACAGATGCGGTTTGCAATCAGATCCGGGAAAACAAATGTCATCAGTTAGGTTCTCTCATGCAGGCAGGCGGTGCCTACGGCATGCATACATTAAACGCAGAACTGTCAAGGCTGATGCAGGCAGGCATCATCACAAAGGCTGCCGCTCAAAAGTATACCAACGACAAGGCAGAGTTGGAGCAGTACTTATAATCCCAGACGCATTTACAGGAACCATTCCTATGATCGCAATAAAATTTTGAATCAACGAAATAAAAGGAGGAAGAAAAATGATTCAGAAAATGAAACAATGGAAACAGAAAGATAATAAAGGATTTACTCTGGTAGAGTTGATCGTTGTACTTGTAATTCTTGCAATTCTGGCAGCGATCCTTGTACCGGCACTGTTAGGTTACATCGATCGTGCAAAACAGCAGCAGATCGTGCTAAATGCAAGAAGTTGTTATACAGCAGCACAGGCAGAGATGAGTAGTATGTATGGTACGAAAGAAACTCCTACGAATGCCAATATGCAGGCGGCAACTTCAGGTACAACTCAAACACATGGAAATATGATTTTAAAAACAGCTGATGTTGAAGCGGTATG
>CAMBUC010000204.1 GCA_945871045.1 uncultured bacterium | reverse complement strand
GATTGGAAAGCGGCAGGCCTTACGAAACCGACAATTCAGTATAAAGGCGATACAGGCACTAATTATCCGCTTTCTGATACAGCACCGACAGCGGTAGGAAAATATAAAGCCGTGATTTTGAAAGGCGGGGCGAGGGCAGAGGCTGCATTTCAGATCACATCCGGTGGCAGTGGATCAGGCGGCAGCGGCTCCGGTGAATCAGGAAGCGGATCAGGCGGCAGCGGCTCCGAAAGTGGTGGATCAGGTTCTGGTTCTGGCTCCGGCAGCAGTTCCGGTGGCGCCGGCGGCACACAGCCCACCACACCAACCGAGAACTTTGATATCCCGGTAAAAAATGAGAACACCGTAAAGGTAGAGGCCGAGATCAAGGATGGTACGGCAAATGTTTCTGAGATCACAAACAAAACCATTGATAAGGTCGTAAATAACAAGGATGCGGGATCAAAGGTTGATACGATCACCATCGACCTCTCCGGTGCCAAGCAGGAGGTGACCGGTGTTACCTTGAGCAAGGAATCCGTGAAAACACTGGCAGAGACAACGGCCGCTAAGGACAACGGCATCGATACAGCGACCATCGAACTATCCAAGGCAACGGTTGAACTGGATCATAAAGTATTGGAAACTTTGGCAGAGCAGGCAAAAGGCACGCAGATATTGCTCGTTGTGGAGGATAAGGATCGGAAGGAACTGAACACCAACCAGCAGACGACGCTAAACCGGCATGAGGTGGCAACGACCTTTGAGGCATATTTTACCAGTGACGGTCAGCGTATCCATGATTTCAAGGGCGGAAAAGCAGTCGTTTCCATCGACTTTACGCCGGAGACAGGAAAGGATACCAGTTACTATCATCTGGTCTATTTGGCAGAAAACGGCGAGATGACACGCTACAAGACCAAATATGAAAATAGAAAGTTGATGTTTACAACAACCCACTTCTCTGATTACGCGGTGATCTATGACATCGGTGTAAAAAACGAGACGGAGAAGCCGAGGGAAGAAGAAAAAGATGACAGTTCCGATACAGATGGCAAGATCACCATGGATACATCCTATAGCAGGCTGCGTCTGCGCATCCCTACCAGCACAAGGGCAACCAATGTGCTGAAATGGACAAAGCAGACCGGAGCGGACGGCTATGTGATCTACGGGGCACCCTGTGATACAAAGAAACAGACCTACACAATCAAAAAACTTGTGACGATCAAAAATGGCAGCACCACTACATGGGTTGACAAGAATCTAAAGAGTGGCACTTATTACAAGTATTACATCAAAGCCTATAAACTGGTAAATGGCAGGAAAGTGTGGCTGGCAAAATCCAAGGTAGTTCACTCCACCACCACCGGAAGCAACTACGGAAATGCAAAGACGGTGAAGGTCAACAAGGCGGAACTTTCGCTGGCCAAAGGAAAGACTTTTACCATCCAGGCAAAACAGGTACGCAAAGACAAACCGATCGCAGGACACCAGAATATCAAGTATGAAAGCAGCAACACAAAGGTTGCATCCGTGACAGGCAAGGGTGTGATCAAGGCAAAGAAAACGGGCACTTGCTACATCTATGTGTATGCCCAGAACGGTATGTATCAGAGGATCAAGGTTACCGTGAAATAGAGGTTTGATTTTCAATGAAAAACTGCTATACTAATGCAAAAGAGTGTTGGTATGGCAGTTTTTTTGGTTTTTTTATGGCAAGAAACGTAGCGATCGGCGTACAGATCAGAAGACATCAGAAAGAATATTAATGTGGTAAGGTACAAATGAACATCACGAATTTAGAATTAACACAGGCTACAATAGAGATATTTGGTGGATTGCTCTGTCTACTGTTGGCAGTGATCATACTGATGAACGGTGATATCAGGAACAGTTGGAAGTCGTTGAAGTGGATGTTTTTTTCAACGTCACTGCTCTTTTTTTCAGAGGCGGCTGCATATATATATAGAGGGAATACTGACGGGTTTAGCCGGTTTATGACCGAAGCCGGAAATTTTATTGTCTTTTTTCTAAATCTCGTTCTGATCAGTCTTTTCATGCGATATCTATATGAACTGCTAGAGGAAAAAGGCGTGACTCCGAGCAAATGGTATCACAGGATCGTGAGCGTTTGCATTGCGTTAAGCCTGCTCATTTTAGTCAGTAACCTGTTTACAAAATGGATGTATTATTTTGATGATGCAAACTATTATCATAGAAATACCGGCTGGTATGTGTATACGGTATTGAATCTTGTATGCATTCTGACAGGAAGCGCGATGTGCATCCATTATCGAAAATCAGTCAAAAAAATAATGTTTGCAGCGCTCCTTTTGTACGTTTTTGAACCGGTGATCGCGATCATCGCACAGACATTTATTTATGGGATATCAATCACAAATCTTGGGATTGCCATCGCATTATTGCTGATGCTGCTAGCGTATCTGTTGGAGTGGAGTAAAACAAAAGAAATCAAACAACGAAGAACACTGGATATGTTTATACTGTTTGTGATCATGGTGTTCAGTATGAGTGCATCTGTTTTTTCGTGTATTCGATCGATTCAGAGGATCTCTTCCGAGAACTCGGAAAGCAACAGCATGCTTTTGGCACACATGGTCAGCGACAACATTGAAAATGAATTTATCAAACCGATCATTGTTGCGGAGACCATGTCAAACGATTACAGTTTAAAGCGATATATGAGGATCAGCGGTGAGGTTTCTCCGGCGGCCGTTGAAAAAAACGTGGCTTCTTATTTGGAGTCTATAAAAAACGGGTTTGGCTATCAAATGGTATTTGCGGTCTGTGATCGATCGGGAGCGTACTATACTGATAAAGGGATCAGTAAATATGTGCATCCGGAAAATGACCCTCATGACATCTGGTACAAGATGTTTTTGGACAGAAATCAGTCCTATGATCTGGACGTGGACACAGACGAAGCAAATCAGTGGGCTTTATCGGTATTTGTAAATCAGGAGATTCTCGATGAACACGGGGAACTCTTAGGTGTGTGCGGTGTTGGCGTAGAGATGAAAGAACTGCAGAGACTCTTGAAAAGATATGAGATCAAATATAACCTGAAGATTAATCTAATCGATAAGGACGGACTGATTCAGGTTGACTCTGATGCAACGCGTATTGAGCGGGACTATATGGATCGCTCTTATCTGAAAAATGTCGGTTCCGAAGAATTTGTTTATGAGTCCGGTTCCGGTTCCAGCCGTATGATAAAGTATATGAAGGATCTGGACTGGTATCTGGTGGTGGAGGATCTGAATCCGAATAAGATCAACGTGTTAGAGATTGCATTTGTAAGTATCTGTATCTTTGTGGTGGGGCTTTTGATGATGGGGATCGTCTTTTTTGTGATGTCTATCCGTGAACGGAAAACATTCAGAGAACTGATCGAAAGAAGCAGAATCTCATTAACAGACGATATGACCGGGCTTTTCAACCGTCGTGCTTTTGAGGCGGACTGCGCGTCCATGAGGGAACAGGGGATGATAAGCAAGATAAGCATCCTGATGATGGATGTGAATGGTTTAAAGACGGCCAATGATCATTATGGGCATTTGGCAGGCGATGAACTGATCATCGAAGCGGCAAAATGCATGCAGACTGCGTTGGGTGAGTTTGGGAAAGCATATCGGATCGGTGGCGATGAGTTTGTAGCGCTGCTTACATGCAGTGAGGAAAAGCAAAGCGATGTGCTTCAGACGCTGGATCGTCTGATCAATAGCGCAAAATGCAGTTATCCGTGTGAACTTTCGATTTCAAAGGGCGTGGTTGTATGTAAAGATCATCCGGATCTTACCTTTGATGAGATGAAAGATCTGGCAGATCAACGGATGTATGCGGACAAGGAAGCATATTATAGTCGCACGGGAAAGACGCGAAGGAAACTGTAGGAGTGAAATAGAGTCATTATTCTGGAATTTAAAGTCATTAAAATAGACAGACATGCCGTCTTGTCCGGAACAACGGGCAGGGCGGTATTTTTT
>CAMBUC010000203.1 GCA_945871045.1 uncultured bacterium | reverse complement strand
CTTCGTTACAATGAAAGGTAACCCTTCCACATTCAGCGACTGCTGGATAAATGTATTAAAAGCATCTGTTAATGTCATGCCGGTTTTTGCATAGATCTCTTCAACAGTTTTCTTTATTTCTGAATTGATTCTTACCTGAAAAGTAGAATCCTTTGGTGCGATTGCAACATTTAGATTTGTAGCCATAGGATATACCTCCTTTTCCTCATCATAGCATAACCTTTTTTCGCGTCAATACGTTGTCATTACAATCTTCCACCTATTCAACACAAATTCAACCGCCTGCTTCTTGTGAGGCATAGGGTAAATGAATGTGCCAGACCTTTATCACCCGATCAGCACCTTTTTCCCCTCAAAAGCGAAACCGTACTTTCTGATATTCTCTTCCGCGAATCCTTCTGCGAGCAGCAAAACTTCATACTGTTTTTCTTCGATCTGCTGATGTGCGGATACCACTGTATCCGCAAGCGTTTTTTCTTCCTCCGCATCATGCACTTTGAATTCAAAGATAAAAGCATTTTTATTCCGATCCAACGGTTCGATCACCACATCATATCTGCCATATCCGCTTTCCCGGTTGGAAGTCACTGTGTATTCTCCACTCAGTTCCACCAACAGTCCCAACACAAACCCATGGTAGAAGTTTTCCGGCTGACCCGTCTCAGAAGGTCTTGTTCCTGCATCAAAATAACTGAAGGTCTGCAGAGCCACCTGATTCATATATATGTTCATTTCCTTCAGGTTATCCGCAAGCAGTGCCTTGATAAAACCATTATAATTTCTTCCCGACCGTTTAAACCAGCCCCTCACCATGCTGTAAAACATGTCGAAGACTTCCGAATTTGTCAGTGCAACTTCATAGATCTGATCTTTCCCTGCCTCTTTTTCTCCCACTGAAAGCACCTTCAGATAACCGCTGGCCAGCAGCAGACTCCAGATCGCATCCGGATTCTCGTCCAGCTGATTAAACACGATCTGCTCGTCAATCGGACAATAGATGTGTTCCCGCTTTAAAAGACTCTCAAACAGCGCCTTGATCTCCTCGTCACTCTCCCGGACAAGTTTTCCCACCAGACTATTGCTGCTGGTATTTGCCCAATAGGTCGCCAGTTCACCCGTATCCAAAAAATTTAGGATTGACCACGGATTATAGATATCCTTGTGTTCTCCAAAAATAAAGCCGTCATACCATTCTTTCACGCCTGCTTTCCGATCATCATACCCATACTGATCCAACGCATCAAATACTTCCTGCTCAGTAAAACCAAATGCAGTCGCATATGCATCAGAGGTTGTAGTCACAACCTTGAGATTGTTCAAATCAGAAAAAATGGACTCCTTGCTTACCCGCGTGATACCGGTCATCACTGCCCGTTCCAGATACGGATTCGTCTTGAAGGTGGAATTAAACAGGTTTCTCGTAAAGCCCACCAGTTCATCCCAATACCCATCCACATATGCCTCCTGCATGGGTGTATCATATTCATCTAAAAGAATGATCGCTTTTTTGCCATAATAGCGGTACAGAAAATCGGAAAGTTGATAAAGCGCCAGCGATGCATCACTGTCATCCATGTTTTCCGAAACCCGTTTAAAATAGGAAACATCCGTTTCATATAGCAGTCCGCTATCCAATAAATAGGCATGCTCTGCATACAGTTTTGTCAGAATCTGGCATATTTTCTTTCGTGTTGTCCCATAATCCTGTTCCTTTACATTCGCAAAGGAAAGAAAGATCACCGGATAGGTTCCCTGTAACGAGCGATATTTCTCGTTTTCCCAGATAGAAAGTCCCTCAAACAGCTCTCCGCGCTCTGCATACTTTACAGAAAAGAACATTTCCAGCATACTCATATTCAATGTCTTTCCAAACCGCCGGGGTCTGGCGATCAAAGTCACATCATCTCCGCTTTCCCACCACTCTCGGATAAAATCTGTTTTATCAATATAAAAATACCCATCTTGTATTAGTTTCTCAAAATTCTGTATTCCGATCGCAACTGTCTTTCCCATAAAAACACCTCCTGCACCTTCAGAACCTGCCGCCAATAGACTTTTTCGAACTAAAACAAAACCCCAAACACGCCAAAACTAACAGCCATCATGATGATTCCCGCCAGAAGTACACCAAGCATGACTGCCAGCACGCTGGATTTAAAATCCATATCCAGAATACTTGCTGCCAGCGTTCCGGTCCATGCTCCGGTTCCCGGAATCGGGATTCCTACAAAGAGTAACAATGCAAGAAACAGTCCTCTTCCGGCCTTTTCCTGCAATTTCTGTCCGCCATGCTCGCCTTTTGTCAGGCACCAACTGAAAAACTTGCCGATGACCGGCTTATCAACGCCCCATTCCAATACTTTTCTTGCAAAAAGATATATGATGGGCACCGGAACCATATTTGCAATGATACAGACAATGTAACTGGGTATGATGGGCATACCCAGTCCCTGGGAAATAGGAATGGCACCACGCAGTTCGATCAGCGGAACCATGGAAACAAATGCGATCCATAAATACTTTTTTAACATAGATACTCCTTCAAAAATGCAATAAACTGATCCATTTCTTCATCTCTTCCGATGGTCACGCGAAGCATATTGTCAATGCGCGGCTTGTCAAAGTAGCGCACATAGATATGTTTCTCGCGGAGCGCTTCAAACAGTTCTTTTGCGGGTACGGTCGGATGACTGATGAAAAGAAAATTACTTTTCGAATCCGGCATTGTAAATCCAAGTTCTGACAATTCTTTCTTCATCCGCTCACGGGTTGCGGTGATCTTGTGCAGCGTCTCCTGAAAATATTCCTCATCAGCAAGGGATGCAGCGCCTGCTGCCAAAGTCACCTGATCCATCGTATAGGAATTGAAAGAATACTTCACATCATTCAAATACTTGATCAGGCGCTCATTGCCAAAGACATATCCGATACGGGAACCTGCCATGGAACGTGATTTTGAAAAGGTCTGCACCACAAGCAGGTTGTCATATTTCTCGATCAGAGGCAGCGCACTGACTCCTCCGAAATCAATATATGCCTCATCCACGATACATATCACATCGGGATTGTGCTTTATGATATCCTCAATCTCAGAAAGTTCCAACAAAACGCCGGTGGGCGCATTCGGGTTCGGAAAGATCACACCGCCGTTTTCCCTGTAATAATCTTCTTTTTGGATGCACAGATGCTCGTCCAAAGGCAGTGTCACATAAGGTATGCGGAACACATCTGCCCACACATCGTAGAAGGAATATGTGATATCAGGGAATAAAATAGGTTTCTTGGAATTAAAAAATGTCAGGAAACACATCGCCAGCACATCGTCGCTGCCCACACCCACAAATACCTGCTCCGGCTTTACCTCATAACGCTCTGCCAAGGCATTTACCAGTACACTTGCCGTCGGATCCGGATACAGACGCAGTTTTTCGGCATCAAATTCACGGATCGCCCGGATCACCTTCGGAGACGGCGGATACGGATTTTCATTTGTATTCAATTTGATCATGCCGGACGCCTTCGGCTGCTCGCCCGGAGTATAAGGCACAACCTTCCGAACATTACTTTCCCAGTTGCTCATCGTTTTTTCTCCTCATTCTCTCGTATTAACAGATCCGTTTTTTATGAAAGGGCAAGACCCATATCAGCTGCTAATTTTTCAAATGCCGGCAGGGAGTTCTGAATACGCTCGTAAGAGGTACAATATGCGATACGCACATAACCGGGGCATGCAAAAGCAGATCCCTTTACGAATAAAATATGGTACTTCTTTGCCGCCTGAACAAACACTTCCTCATCTGCAACGGGAGATTTTACCCAGAGATAAAATGCACCCTGCGGCTTGATGCAGGTAAAGCCCATGCGGGTCAGCTCACTGTAGAGCAGTTCACGGTTTTTGTCATAGTATGCCACATCAGTCTGCTCATCTAAGCATTTTGCCACTGCCTTCTGGATCAGGGACGGCGCATTGACAAAACCGAGCTGGCGATTTGCAATCTCGATACCGGTCAGCACATCC
>CAMBUC010000202.1 GCA_945871045.1 uncultured bacterium | reverse complement strand
ATGAGTGATGTTGAATTCGAAAATCAACTGGGATGATGGTGCTGTCAAAACAGAATTGCTTTAGTGGATAAAATGTTTTTTGATGCGCTTAAAAAAATAGTGATACATAAACAGAAAGACCCGCGTTACGCAGGTCTTTCTCTAGGGGAGGATAAAGTATTTTTGTATCTTTCGCACTACCGAAGTTCTGGGGGTATCAAATACTTCGGTATGAAGGTAGTATATCCATATTTTTGAAGCATATACAAAAAAGGCTTTGAAAAATATGAGTATATGAGTTATACTATGTGGGTGCACATATTTTGTGCAAATTATTTATAATACTAAAGGACGGATAAATTATGGCATTATTACAGGAATGGCAGAAGGTTGCCTATAATGAACAGGAAGACAAGGGAAGACTTCAGAGATTCTGGAATGCTTATTTCTTATTAGAGAAGGGCATTTATGAGCAGTTGCTTACAAACCCTGATGAAAAAGTAGAGGGTACCGTAAAAGAGTTAGCGGAAAAATATCATATCAGTATTATGGAGATGACCGGATTCTTAGATGGTATCAATGATTCACTTGTTGAGGCGAACCCGATTGAAACAATGGAAGAGGATACACATGTAAACCTGATCTTCGATAAAGAAAAACTCTACAAGAACATGGTAGACGCAAAGGCTGACTGGCTGTATGAACTTCCCCAGTGGGATCAGATCTTCGATGCAGAAACGAAAAAAGCATTATACTTAGAGCAGAAGAGATCAGGAACTGTACGCCGTGAAGGAAAGAAAGTCGGACGTAACGATCCCTGTCCCTGCGGTAGCGGCAAGAAGTACAAACAGTGCTGCGGAAAGAATGCATAATTCTAAAAATTGGGACTTTACATTTTTTATAAAAAGCGTTAGAATGACTAATCATAATGAGAACACGTTGAAGAGCCTAACCACCTCTGAGTGCCCCTAATCCGGGCCGGTGATACCGTTACCATCAGAATGAGTGACTGAGACAGAGAAGCGCTGTCCGGTAACTGGGGTGGAACCGCGAGTAATCGTCCCCGGCGTCAGAAGATTCTGGCACCGGGGATTTTTTATTTTTCAATATAAAAATGGAGGGAAACTATGATAACAAAGATCAAAAACTTTTGGGCTTCATTGGATGGGACAACGATCATTTCCAAACGGGAATTGTTTTTGGAAATTGTCGCAGTTGCATTGACCGGGCTTGTGCTCGGCATGCTTTTGACTCCGAAAAAGACAACTACGATCGGAAGCAACAATTCCGGAAATGGTTGTAACTGTGGTAATACAGGACTTGTAGATACAGATGAGGAAGCGGAAGTATAATTTTTTGTAAGATACGAAAACATTTTATAAAAGGAGAGAAAAAATGAAAATCACATTAAAAGATGGTTCCGTAAAGGAATATGATCAGGTAAAATCTGTTTTTGACATTGCAAAGGATATTAGTGAGGGACTTGCCCGGGTGGCATGTGCCGGAGAAGTCAATGGAGAGATCGTGGATCTTCGTACAGAGATCTCTGAGGATTGCGAGTTAAATATCGTGACCCAGAGTGATCCAGAGGGATTACGCGTGATCCGTCACACGGCATCGCATATTTTAGCGGAGGCAGTGAAACGCCTGTTTCCGGAAGCAAAAGTTACGATCGGTCCTGCCATCGATGACGGTTTCTACTATGACTTTGATGCAGAGCCTTTCTCAAGGGAAGATCTTGATAATCTTGAGGCGGAGATGAAGAAGATCATCAAAGAAGGTCATGAGATCACACGCTTTACACTGCCCCGAGCAGAGGCGATCAAATTCATGCAGGATCGTAATGAACCCTTCAAGGTAGAACTGATCGAGGATCTTCCCGAGGATTCAGAGATCTCTTTCTATGATCAGGGAGGATTCGTGGATCTGTGTGCAGGCCCGCACCTGATGAGTACAAAGGGTGTCAAAGCCTACAAACTGATCTCTTCATCCATGGCATATTGGAGAGGCGATTCCGGCAAAGCAAGATTGCAGAGAATTTATGGTACTGCATTCAGTAAGAAAGATGAATTAAAAGAGCATCTGGATAAATTAGCAGAGGCAAAACTTCGCGATCACAATAAGTTAGGACGTGAGATGGGATTGTTCACTACCGTTGATGTCATCGGACAGGGACTTCCTCTTTTTACTCCTAAAGGAACCAAAATGATCATGAAACTGCAGCGTTGGATAGAGGATCTTGAGGACAACGAGTGGGGCTATGTAAGAACCAGAACTCCTTTGATGGCGAAAGCCGATCTGTATAAGATCTCCGGACACTGGGATCACTATATGGATGGAATGTTCATCTTAAACAAGGATGATGAGGATAAGGAGACCATGGCGCTTCGTCCCATGACCTGTCCCTTCCAGTATTATGTATATATGAACGAACAGCATTCTTACAGAGATCTTCCGTACCGAATGGCAGAAACTTCTACTCTGTTCAGAAATGAAGATTCCGGTGAGATGCACGGTCTGACCCGCGTGCGTCAGTTCACGATCACAGAGGCACATATCGTCCTTCGCCCGGATCAGGCGGAAGAAGAGTTGACCAGATGTACCGAACTTTGTAATTATGTCATGAAAACCCTTGGAATCGATGGTGATGTGACGTATCGTTTGTCTAAATGGGATTCGAACAACAAAGAAAAGTATCTGGGTGATGAGGAGTACTGGAACAGTACACAGCAGTATTTAAGAAGTGTCATGGAGAAAAACAATATTACCTTTACTGAGGCTGATGGCGAGGCTGCATTCTACGGACCGAAGATCGATATTCAGGCCAAGAACGTATATGGAAAAGAAGATACCATGGTAACGATCCAGTTGGATTGTGCGAGTGCTGAAAAATTCGGCATGTACTACATTGACGCCAACGGAGACAAGGCATTGCCCTGGATCATTCACAGAACTTCCATGGGATGTTATGAGAGAACATTGGCATGGCTCATCGAGCATTATGCCGGCAAGTTCCCGACTTGGTTATGTCCGGAGCAGGTTCGTGTGCTGCCTATCTCTGATAAGTATATTGCGTATGCGGATCAGGTGGCAGCTGAACTGAAAAAGAAAGGGGTCGATGTAACGGTTGACAGTCGTTCAGAGAAGATCGGATACAAGATCCGCGAGGCTCGTATGGACAGACTCCCTTATATGCTTGTTGTGGGACAGCAGGAGGAGGCAGAACGAACCGTTTCTGTCAGAAGCCGTTTTGCAGGTGATGAAGGCGTGAAGCCGCTGGCAGAGTTTATCGATCAGATCTGCACAGAGATCCGTACAAAAGAGATCCGTCAGGAAGTTGTTCAGGAAGAAAAATAAAAGTTATTTTATAACCAAATGTCAATCATAGGCATGCATAGTTTTCTTGACTGAAACCATACTAAATTTACACTTATGTGTAATCTTTCAGAAAGGTTGAAACTGTATGATCATACAGTTTCAAAAAGGAAAATGAGCATGACCAGATTAGATTGTAATGTTGTACACTGCATGTATAATGCAGACAAAAAATGTTCAAAAAATGATATCCTTGTGGATGGCAGCGAGGCTTCAATGCCGCATGAGACCTGTTGTTCCAGTTTCAAGGAGCGGGGATGTAATTGCAGTAAAAATTCTGTCGAAGAACCGAAAAACGCCATCGAGGTTCATTGCAAGGCAACGAATTGTACCTTTAATGAAAACCGGATGTGCTGCGCTGACCACATTGGCATCAATGGTGCCAATGCATGTGTGGTTGCAGAGACGGAATGTGCAAGTTTTCGCTGCAAATAGCAACGGATTTCACGGGGAATCGTATCATTAACGGTAAAATGCCAATTTTCTGCGCATCCATTCTGTATGGAACGGATGCGCGGATGTATGTTGAGGATGATAATATGAATATGAATATTAATTTTCCGAATCTTCATATCTATTTGGAGCATGTCGGAAAGTCCATCCATATCGGTAATTTTGAAATTGCTTTTTATGGGATGACACTTGCATTTGCAATGCTTGTGGGTTTGTGGGTCGCATGCC